>CAZSOP010000230.1:0-7006 GCA_964608385.1 uncultured Cytophagia bacterium | reverse complement strand
ATCCATCATATCCAGGGTCGAATAGCGGTAATTGCCGAGAAAGGAGCTGCCCTGTTTGCGGTTGATCGGCCCTTCGGCACCGAGCTCAAAACCGTTGAATCCGACCTGTCCAAGATATTCATACTCGTCGTTATTGCCGTTGCGCATGCGCAGATCGAAAACACCGGAGAGGGCATTTCCATACTCGGCCGGATAGGCGCCGGTGAAGAAATCGGAATTGGCCAGGGTATTGTTGTTGAGCATACCGACGGGACCACCGCTGGTGCCTTCCATGGCGAAATGATTGGGGTTGGGAATGTCGACACCGTTAAGACGCCAGAGCAAACCGGCTGGTGAGTTACCGCGGATAACGATGTCATTGCGGGAATCGTTGGAAAAAGCAACGCCAGCATAGTTGGACGCCATGCGCGCCACATCGCCGCGGCTGCCGGCGTATTTGTCCGTTTCCTCTACGGTGAACATGCGGGCACTGGTAATGGCCATATCATTGATCGCCTCGTACTTTGGCAGCGCCTCTACGGTGATCTCCTGCATTTCGATCACCTTTTGTTCGAGCTCGATGCGCAAGAAGGTCTCTTTACCGGAATGCACCAGTACTTTGCGGGCAAAGGCGGAATGATATCCCATGTACATCGCTTTTACGGTGATTCGTCCCACCGGAACATCCGGGATGCTAAACTCACCCTGCTGGTCGGTACCGGCGCCCATGAGTGGATCTGTATCGAGGATAACCACATTGGCACCGGGTAATGGCTGCTGAGTTGTAGCATCGTAGACTGTGCCTTTAACGGTTTGGGTCAAGTCTTGTGAATTTGCGATCAGAACCGTGCAGCAAAGTAAAAGACAAAATAACGCATAACGCATTGTAACCCTCTTGATAGATTTGAAATCGGCTTTCTGCGAGCGATGATTGCTTTTATTGAATCAACACAAAATATAAGTGATTATTGTGTAAATGTAAAACAAAAAATGCCTAAAAGAGTCTCATCCGGACTGTTTAGTCAAATCATGTACTCTTGTAAATTTTGGTCAAAATTGAAAAAAACCGGAAACAAGAAAATCGATCCGGTTCCGTTTTTCTAACCGAAATATCAGTTCAAGGTTCCCGTTTGATGCGGAATCAGCAAAAGCGGCTCATATGATGTGGTTTGCACCACAACAATAAAGTGTTGTGATTACAGGTGAGACATTTTGCGCCAATTGCGGCCGGAATTGGAGCCAGTAAATGACAGTTTCCCGTTGGCACGAATCAGGGAGAGTTGCGCCACTCCTGTTTTGCTGCTCAGTTTTATGACGCCATTGAAGTCAAGTGAATCGGCATATTACTGCACACCGGGCAGGTATTGCCAAACGCTGTCACCGCGGATCGCATAGAGCGCATAACGGCCACTATGCGCATCTGCATTCGTCTTTGTGACTTGACTTTTATCAGAGTAACGGCATACGCCCGGCTGTGAACCTCACTGCACGGCAGATCATCGATTCCCCGAAAGGTTTGGGGTGTTGTTTCAGATACCCTGGACACGATAATGTTATCGATGTAGACTGAAAATTCAGAGAGCGTTTCAAAGGCGATGGTACCTGATGGCAAAACATCTGTATCCTGATATTGTATTAAAAGTTTGTCATTTACATATATTGCAAAGTCCCCACCCTCGGCTGCAATTTTTATGGAATGCCATTCATTTTGAGAGAAATTCTATCCATGTTCGTCCAGCTCACTAATATTTCCAAACGGGCTCTTGTTGCAAATAGATACCTTCCCCGGCCAAACCAGTCAGTACAGTAGAATCATTTTCCTGCATTCAATATACTGTGTGGTGCTGAGTTGATATATGTATACACCCGAGCTCATTTTAGTATTCGACTGATCGGTTCCGTTCCAAATAACGGTTTGTTGTCCCGGCTGTTGTACTTTGTCGACAAGGGTTTTGATTTCCTGTCCCAACAGGTTATAGGCCTTAACAAGTACATGGGTTGAATGGGGTAGATCATAATTGATTTTGGTAATCGGATTGAATGGATTGGGATAATTTTGATAGAGCCTGTACTGCAGTTGTTGTTCTGAATGTCTTTCAACGGCGGAAAAGGCAGCAGCCGGATACCAGGGTTTGGGTATGGGGCCCTCCCTGTTTAAAAGCAAGGCGAGTTGCTCATCCCGTAGAATATCGCTTATGAGGCATGAATCGCTGTTGAGTTTGGCTTGATTCAAGACCAGACGAACCCCGTGCGAATAGTCGGCATAGTCAGCGTAATGACCATTGTAAACCGGTTGTATAGGACGTCCTTTGCTTTTGTGCCAGCCATAGATAACCACCCGGTCATATGGCCTGTCCGCACTGTAGATTTTGTTTGAGAGGATAATATCTTTTTTATGCCCGGCCATTATGGCTTCTGCGGAACGATCATAGCCGATTTTGCGGATTTGCTGCCGGATGGAATCGGTGTGTTGCTTGAACACCGGCACCGTGGTCATTTGATCGGAGGGTGGAATGGGTTGTGGCCGCAGCTTTATTTTTGCTGCGGCATAAATTTGGTCTACCATTTTTGCGGTCGGAAGCGAACAATTCAACTTGTTGGCCAGATATTGTGCTGTCGACGGCGTCATCGGCACATAGAGATAATCCTGATCCGATCCAATAGCCATATAATCGCCAGCGGTATAGACTATCAGTTCATGATGATCCGATCCGATGGTGTGATATGTCTTTACCGGGTGTAATTTACGGCAAAAGGAGGGTATGTTTCCGGATAATATTTCCGTAACAACAGCTATTTCTCTGTCCTTCAGGCTCAAATCGGCTATTTGATCGGCAAAGTCTGTACCACCTGCAGCATCGTCTGCGCGGTTGGGAATATTCAGATACAATAACGGGCCATTTCCCGGCAATGTATTTTTGCTGTTTAGTTTAGCGTTCAGCGATTCCGGTCGGAACATGCATATGAGCGCAAGAAGCAGAACTATGATATAGTCTTTTTTTTTCATCGTGGATTAAAAGTTGCGATATTTATTTGATTTGATGTTTTCGCAGTAAAACAATAGCAAAGACAAAGATGGCGATAATAGTATAGATGATCCCTTCGCCGGCAAGGATGAGTTTATCCAGCCTGAAGGGATTTTTCATGCCGGCTTTCCTGATTTTGCCAGATAATCTTGCACGGCCTCTTCAACCGTTCCGCTTGCGCCGGTGACAATCTCTATGCCGGCTGCTTTGAGAGCGGTTTCGGCCTGGGGACCGATTTGACCTGTTAAAATCACTTTTGCACCGCGTTCATGGATTTCCTGCACAGCAGCCGGTCCGGCGCCACCAGGCGCATTACTGGCCGGATTGGTAAAGGCGGTGAATTTCATGGTTTCTGAATCAACGATAACAAAATAGGCACAGCGTCCGAATCTCGGCTCGACTTTGGCCGCTTTTGATCCTCCGGTAGCACTAACAGCGATTTTCATAATATAAATCTCCCCTTCATTGCTTATCTCTAAAATTTTTTTGTCCTATTTGTAAAATAAGCAAATAAACTTTTTAAATCAACACTGAAATGGATGGGTATGATTATTTCAAATTTGACACTGGTTTAATCCCTCGAGTGGGCAAAGAGACGCTGAAAAGAGGGCGCCAGCCCAACCAGCACTTTTAGCCACAGTCTTCCCTTGACCAGGGAGTGCAAATGCGAACTCGGATGTTTGAGAGGTTTGGGATAGAGACGTTTTACAGATATCATTCCTGTTTCTCCTGAAATATGTATACTCGTAATTTATGAGAATGCAGTGCTTTGTGTGCTGTTAACTCCTAATATAATGAGACCGCATAAGGCCTTGAACTCAGCCCCGCTCCAGGTACAAATACTTTTATTTTTTTGCATATGGCGTCAGACATGGTGGATTACGGTAAATGCCATCGTTCGGTGATTCCTGTTTCCGGCTATCGATTTGGAACGCGGGTTTGGCGGTTGTAGAAAAGAAAATGTATTCGAAATCGATGCGGGTTTTATTGCTCTCCTTATGCGGCTATTCGATGTCAGGTGCTAACTAATTTATTTCGTATCAATCGTTGGTGAAAACATAGTCATTGTCTCCGGCTTTGGCATGACAGGCAATGCATCCGGCATTCATCCCTTTGGCCACACGTCCGGCCAGTTTCATGCCTTTGGCATTTTTGTCGAGTGAGCCGTCAGCGAGATATTTGGCCCAGAACCAGTTGTTGTTATCGGGGTCATAGCCCGGCCGGCGCTGTACCATAATGGTAACCGCAGCGAGATACTCATTCGGGGCTTTTGCAGCATTTTTAACCGTTGCCTCTTGGCCGCCAAAGTTATCTTTGACGATAACATGATAGGGTTGGTCGTCGACGTTGACCATGTTATAATAGAGTCGCAGAACCTTTCCGTGCGGTGAGGTGCCTTGATAAAATCCCGATCTCATAGGCCATTGCTCGTATCCTTTCATTGCCATCCAGATATTTTCAGCAAAGGCAACATCTTTTTCTCCGCCGAACGGCATCTTTTTTTCCTCGCCCGAGATCAAGCCGGTACCAATAAGAAAGACGATCAAAAGAGCGAGTAACGACAGGGGTAAATAAAAATGTTTCATGACAAACTCTCCTTCTTTTATGATTGGGATAGCGATTGATGCAGATACCATGGCTTTTTGCTCATATTGCCTTCCGCAAAAAAAAAGTTCTAACCCCAAAAGTCCGGATATTAACTCATATTGACATTTTTACCTCCTTGGCTATTTTAGGGTGTAAACTGATCCGTTTCACAGCTGCAATGGGATTTATTCCTTTACCTGCGCGCGGATCAGTTTACCGAATGATGCGATTATCTGGCGACAAAGCCACCGTCTACTGCAAGCGGATGACCGGTAACAAAAGAGGCCTTGTCGGAACAGAGCCAAATAACCGCGTCGGCAACCTCTTCAGGTCTTCCCATTCGTCCGATCGGCTCCATGGCTTCCATTTGTTCCTTACCCTCTTCTCCGCCGCCGGTAAAGCGGTCGATCATGGCGGTATCGATGATACCGGGACATACGGCATTAACGCGTATATTCCGGGTTGCGTATTCGAGAGCAGCGGTTTTTGTCAATCCGTTGACGCCGTGTTTGCTGGCGGTGTAGGCCGGTATATTGGCAAAACCGACCCGGCCGGCAACCGAGGCCATATTGACGATGGAGCCTCCTCCGGCTTTTAGCATGTGCGGAATTTCATATTTCATGCAATACCAGACGCCGGAAAGATTGATGGCGATGACGCGATCCCAGTTTTCCACGGTGCAATCCGCTGTCGTGGCCTGTTCGCCTTCTATACCGGCGTTGTTAAAAGCACAATGCAGGTCGCCGAAGGTGTCTACGACCTCATCGACCATCTTTTTGACTTGCTCAACCTTGGATACATCGGTTTTGATAAAAATGGCTTGTCCGCCTTTTTCCTTAATCGCATCAACCGTTTTATTACCTTCATCCTCTGCAATGTCAACAACGGCGACCTTTGCTCCGGTTTCCGCAAAGGCAAATGCGGTTGCCTTGCCGATACCCGTGCTGCCACCGGTTACAAGCGCAACTCTTTTATCATTGTTTGCAGTTGTCATAAATATCCTCCTTTTTAAATGATTATTTGCAGGTTTTATGAATCTGAATTCTTGCCTTTTATTCCATTAACCGTTTTTCTCCGCTCAGCTGCTGAAGGTCGGTGATATTCTGCGACACCTCCAGACATCCGAGATAGTTTTCCTGTGCATCCCGAAGAGCATAATATTCGATCAGGATTTTCTGGGGTTTTTCTTTACCATCGATATTCATATCGATCCAAAACCTGGCCTTGTCGCGCTCTGCGGATTTCATTTGATTTATTTTACATGGTCGTAACTGTTTTTATATGGAACTAAAAGGTGAAATAGGTTACCCGTATCATGGCAAAGGCAATAGCGCCGGCAATAATAAACAAATAAAGCACCAGCACAATTTTGTTCAGTTTTTTTATTCGCATAGCTAACTCCCGGGCTATAATGAAAATATTTCAACTCTGATGCGGTTGTTGGACACCGATTTTTTTTCGAGAATATTGAGAACCGATTTCCGCATCGGCGGCGGACAGCAGATGTAAAAAGCCTTGTCGTTGAAATTATCGATATGTTTCGACAGGATTTCCTCGTCAACGAAACCGGTTTCCCCGTTCCACTCTTCCCCGGGGTTATCGAGAATGTGGATGATTTTCAGTTGTGGATATCCTTTTTCCGCTATTTCATCGAGTTCCTGACGGAACACAATGTCTTTTTGCGTATGATTGGCATAAAGGAGCAATACATTATAGTCCGTTTCTTTATCCCGCATATAGCAAAGCATGCTCATTAGCGGTGTTATGCCGATGCCGCCGGCGATAAAGACAAAATTTTTGTCTTCAGGGTGATAGAGATGAGAAAAACGGCCAAAGGGCGCTTCTATGGAGACCGGGTCGCCTTTTTGTGTTGAACCGATGGTGGAGGTAAAGTCGCCTGATTCCTTAATTGTGGATGTGATTGTTTCGTTTCGAGTCGGTGTCGATGAAATGGTAAAATGATGTTCCTCTTCCGGCAACCCTCTGTTTCGGTGCAGTTTGATAAATTGAAACTGGCCGGGCCGATAGGAATACCGTTTCTGCCCCTGCGGAGGCGTCATCTCCAGTGTCCAGACATTATGAGCCTGTTGCCGAACCGCCGACACCGTATAGGCATTTTTTTTTAATCTGGCGGGAAGGACGACTTTATGGTGAATGTAAAAGAATAAACCTGTAACCGGTATGGCTGTAAAGAGAACCTGTACAGCGGTGATGTCCAGGTCTGAATGGCTGGTCACTATGGCATGCATAAAGGCGCCGACCAGCAACAGACCACCGAGAAGGTTATGCGAAAAACGCCATTTTGCAAATCCCATGTGTAAATTGATACGAAAGGCGCTGACAATGACCTGGATCAGGATCAAGAGCAATGCCGCCTTGCCGAGCCAGATATACCAAGGCAAGGAAAGCGATGT
>CAZSOP010000229.1:5184-7020 GCA_964608385.1 uncultured Cytophagia bacterium | reverse complement strand
ACCCATTACGGCGTCGAATCCCTGCAGTGAGTTTATGTTTATCGACAATTCCGCCTGTAATCTGGCATCCCTGAATTTGCTAAAATTTATCAAAGACGATCAATTCGATATCGAAGCGTTTAGAAGAACAATTCATGTCTTCATTATTGCTCAGGAACTGATCATCGATAATGCCAGTTATCCGACCGATGAGATCGGTGGAAACAGCTCAAAATTCAGGCCTCTGGGATTGGGTTATGCCAATCTGGGAGCGCTTTTAATGTACAACGGATACGCCTACGATAGCAACGAAGGTCGGTCACTCGCTGCAACAATCACATCACTGATGACCGGACAGGCCTATCTGTCCTCTGCTATTCTTGCCAGCAGTGTGGGACCCTTTGCAGCCTTTAAGAAAAATAAAGAATCCATGCTCAACGTCATCAACAAGCATAAAAATGCCTGCAAATCAATTCAAAAAGAATTTGTCGATGAAGACCTTTACGACACGGCTAAGGAATTGTGGAACGATACACTTGAGTTTGGGGAACGTTATGGCTACCGCAATGCACAGGTCACCTTACTTGCGCCTACCGGCACAATCGGTTTCATGATGGATTGTGATACCACCGGCATAGAACCCGACCTCGCTCTTGTCAAATTTAAGAATCTCTCAGGTGGTGGAATGATCAAGTTAGTGAATAATACCCTTACCCATGCGTTGCAGCGTCTGAACTACAAAGCCAATGAGATAGAGGATATTATCGCTTTTATTGAAAAGACAGATACAATCGAAGGCGCGCCTCACCTCAAACCGGAACATCTGCCGATTTTTGATTGCGCCTTTAGAGCGGTTAACGGAAAACGTTCCATCCATTACATGGGTCACATTCGCATGATGGCTGCCGTTCAGCCCTTTCTTTCCGGTGCGATCTCTAAAACGGTGAATATGCCCAACGAAACAACTGCTGAAGAGATTATGGAAACCTATCTTCAGGCCTGGAAGTTGGGTATAAAATCCATTGCCATATACCGGGATGGTTCAAAACGCACCCAACCGCTCAGTACCGGGAAATCAGCGGAACCTGAAAAGAAAGAAAAAGTGATCGGAAAACGGCGCAAATTACCTGATGAAAGACACGCGATCACGCATAAATTCTCTATTGCCGGCCACGACGGTTATATAACTGTAGGCGAATACGATGATGGCAACCCGGGTGAAATATTTATCGTGATGGCAAAAGAGGGCTCCTTTGTATCCGGTTTAATGGATGCCTTTGCCACCGCGGTTTCGATCGGTCTGCAGTATGGGGTCCCTTTGCGCGTTTTGGTTGACAAGTTGAGCCATACTCGTTTTGAACCTTATGGCTTTACCAATAATCCCAAAATTCGTATTGCCAAGTCGATTATCGATTATATTTCGCGCTGGCTGGGTCAGCGCTATGTCGGTGCCGGGGAAATTAAAAAACCGGAAGCGACCCTTTCTGACTTTTCGGAAATTGAAAAATCAAAAATGGTGCAGGAGGAATCATCATCCAAAGATGATGAAAAGACGATATTCATGACTCAGGCGGATGCGCCACCCTGTCATGCCTGTGGTGCCATTATGGTCCGCAGCGGCTCGTGTTACAAATGTCTCAATTGCGGAGAGACGAGCGGTTGTTCGTAATGTTAAACCGTATTGTTGCCAGAAGATCGTGTCTTTGGGCATGATAAAAAAATTTGTCTGAATATAAAAACAAAAGAGGCGGGGAGAAAAAACCCCCCCTTTTTTTTTGTTTTTTGAAAAAGAACGATTTTTATGAGTGACATATGGACGCTATTAGAGGGATAGGTGTCTCGAGGATCTGGGCGCGG
>CAZSOP010000229.1:0-5174 GCA_964608385.1 uncultured Cytophagia bacterium | reverse complement strand
TTTTGCGAAAAAGATCGATTTTAATAGCTTTTCAATTTTTCCATCGCTTCTTTATCGGTTTCAAACATGGGGATAACATCGGTAAGATGAGCGATTTGTATTAAACTTTTTACCCGTTTCTGAACACCACAAACCGCAAATTTTCTATCCAATTCTCTCGCCTGTCGCAAACCGAATAACAATGAACCCAGTCCCGAGCTATCGACATGTTGAACATTGGAAAGATCAAGCAGAATACTGGATTTTTTAGTATTAAAAAGTACAAGCAACTGTGCCTTTAAATCAGGAGCAACCATTGAATCCAGACGTTCATCGCGTAATCGCAACACCTTGATGTCTCCGAATTCTTCAATAAAAAAGTTCATCAAATATTCCTCACAAAGTATTTATAAAGCCGTGGAATTTTCAATCAATATACGAATAAATTGCACAAGCCGCAACCGTTTGCAAACAGACTATTCGGCGATACAAATGAGCAAGGCTTTGGGAAGATATTTTTTTGCTGTATTGCGTAGTTGAGCCTCATCGACTTTTGCAAGCGCTTGTGTAAAGTCAGCGTAATAATCTACATCATCGTATTTGAACGCTCCCCACCCCAGAAGATAGGCTCGCCCTACGCTCAAAAGCTGTTTCATCAACCTGCGGCCTCTGCTCTGATTGACGACAATCTTTATTTCACTGCTGTCCGCCGGATTTGTAATCAATTTTTTAAATTCATTTTCAATACCGGTAATGGCACGTTGCAAATTCTGTGGACGTGTTCCCATATAAACATAAAAAAGAGCTTGATTTCCATAGCATTCGATATTTGCGCCTACCCGGTAAGCCAATCCTTCCCGCTCCCGTAGCTGGAAACTTACTCTTGCTGAAAGTACTGCATTAAGAGCATACAAGGCGGGCAAATCGGCGGCTTTGATATCTGTCAACGCATTGCCGGCGATAATATAGGATTGCATTTTCCCGAGCGTTTTGGTTTTGGTAATCGTGCTGTCTACACCGACGATTTGGGGATAATCTCCAAGCGCAGTTATCGTATCGGTTTTCGAATATTCGTCAAAATGAGATAAGAGGTCCTGCATAACTGTTTCTGCCTTAAGAGAACTCACAACGGTTAAAATCAGATTTTGCGGCGAAAAATAAACCTCATGCAAAGCTTTAAGATCATCCACGGTGATCCCGGAAATGGATTGTATATCACCCATAATCGGATTGGAAAGCGGATTTCCCGGACTTGAGTTTTTCCAAAACAAATCCATTGCCATATCTGAGGCGCTGGCGGTTTTTCGTGCGACAAAAGCTTTTTGTGCCTGTTTCACGGCAAAAAGGGTACCCTCATTCAGAGCGGGTGATTTGATCATATTGGCCAAAAGGGCCACGGCACGGGAGGCATGTTCATTTAAACATTCCAGCCTGATTGTACTGTATTCCGGAGAAAAATAGTAATCATCAAAGGGGATATAGGGGTTATCAGACACCTTTAACCTTGCACCGATTTTTTCAAGGGTTTTATTAAAAACTTCGGGGCTCATATTTGTTGGACCTTTTGCCATTAAACGATGCAACATGTCCACACTACCGTTTGCATATTCGGTTTCATATAGAGCACGATTTTTTCCCAACACATGAACAGCAAAAATATCTGATCCTTGTTCTTCCCGTACATGTATTTCCAGGCCATTAGATAGCGTTTTATCCAGATGCTTTACAGAATTCCCAAAATCTGTTTTTGTGCTGTCGATTCGGGGTGAATAGCAAAACCGCTTGACCGGTGCTGCATTTAGAGAATCGAGAGAATGATGTATCGGCCCGGCATTTACCGCTTTCAAAAATTTCTCATAATTCATGAGGCCCTCTATCCCGCCCATAACCAGCTGTTGCGATTTCATCATGCCATAAAAATGGGGGCGTTCCTTATAAATTTCATTTTCGGTTAAAAGAGACAAAGCGACACCATTAATCTTGTCCTCATTTAAAAAGGAATGCATGCTCTCTAATGTGCTCAAAATATCCCTGGTAATACTTTTACCATCTGCGCCTGGTTTATGACTCGCTGAGATGAAAAAGTAACTAAAATCCGGATGATAATCGAGTTCACAGGTTAAATCAAATATATCATTGCGATGTTCGAGCTGACCGAGCAAACCACCTTCTCCTTCCGAAGATAGTATTTCAGCCAACAACAGCGTCGGATAAAAGAGTTCTGATCCATACCGGGGGGCTGGGAACGCGAGTTTGAGATAGGCGCGATCATCCTCAAATGCGAACCGATACTGAGCCGGTTCGGAAAAGCGGTGAGGAATTTTTGCAGACGGAGAATCCAGGCTGTTTCCGGCGGTTTTGCCATAATATTTATCGAGCAGGCTGGCGAAAGCATCCGGATCAAAATCACCTATTGCCATCAGGATCATATTGTTCGGAACATAATAATGTTTATAAAATGCCATGACCTGCAGTCGGTCCATCGCTGTAATAGAAGGAATCGATCCCAAAACATCATGGCTGTAGGGACTTTGTTTATAAGCGAATTTTTTAAATATCGATTCCCTTGCATATGAAATTTGATTCAGGCTCTGAGCGATTTCTTCGATGACAATTCCTTTTTCCTTTTTAAACTTGTCCGCCGCAAGGGTTGAGTTGAAAAGCATATCGGATTGAATGGATATGGCTTTTTCTATATGTTCTTTTGGGGAGAGGATAATGAAATTGACATAGTCTTCTGATGTGCTGGCATTATTATAACCACCGATTTCATCCATTTCTCTGTAGAGCTGTTCCTGAGTTCGATTTTCTGTACCATTGAACAAAAGGTGCTCCAGGAGATGAGAAGCGCCGAAAAGCTCGGGTGTTTCCAGGCGAGAGCCCGCCTTTATGGTTACGATTACAGAGATAACCGGTGCGGCATGATTTTCTATCAAAATGGTTTCGAGCTGGTTATCCATGACGTAGCGAAAGGTGGATTCGTCTATTTTTTCCAATACCGTACCATGAGCAATAAAGCTGTTGAGCAAAATCACCAAACCTACAAAAACGCCTGCTTTTTTAAACATATTCCATACTCCTCTTCTGCTTTTGAATTTCCCATAATTTTGCGTATTTACACATAACATAGCCTGATGAGAGCAGGCAAAGCATAAATCCTTTAGGACCATCAAGAATGCCCAGCTTGAAAAAATACATTTTAATAAAGGCAAACAGAGATCGGAAACACATTTCAACAACGCTGGTTCGCTGTTCCTGTTGCGCCATTTCTTCTGCGGCAAGGGTTGTATAGCGATTAAATTTTGATAAATAGTGGTCCAGAATATGATCGGTATAGTGCAGCAATGCATGTTGGCTCTGACCGATTTCACCTGTAACCTCTAATCCTTCGTGGACTTTTTTATTGTTAAAGTCGCCATGTTTGCGTCGAAAAAGTCTCAAAATGTAGCCGGGATACCAGCCGCAATGTTTGATCCATTTTCCCAGAAAAAAAGCCTTGCGCTTGATTTGAAATCCGTTTTGGGAAGGATTCGTTGCCAACCGCTCAATGATTTCATCCTTTAATTCGGGTGTAACTCTTTCATCGGCATCCAGCCACAAAACCCATTCACAATTTGCATGTGACAGAGCGATGCGCTTGTTTTCAGCATATCCAAACCAATCCGTAATTAGCACTTTATCAGTGTATGCGTTTGCAATTTCAACCGTTTTATCGCTGCTTTTTGAATCCACGACAATAATTTCATCCGCCCACTCAACGCTCTGCAGACAAGCGCCGATATTCATTTCTTCATTAAAGGTAATAAGGATAACCGATAGACTCATGAATCAATTTGCTCCTTGTAAAACTGCAATTCTTTTGGTGACATCTGCTGAAAATGCCAAATTTTCATATACAAGACCATTTTTAAAAATGCAGATATCCAGCTTAGCAGGAAACCATGAACCCCATCCAAAAAGCCCTTATTGGCAATATATTTGTTCCAAAAGGAGCTGATAAAATGGGTAATAAAATCATACACGTGGACGGGTTTGCGGTCAAGCCGGTCGAATGCTTCCAGGGTTGTATAGGTATTCAGTTTTTCGATACTGGTATAGATATTGGGGTGAGAAAAATGGTCAAGATCATTTTTTAACGCACGTGTCGTACCCTGAACAATAAAGCCTTCATGAACACGACGATCGCTCAGGTGGGTTTTTTCTTTTTTGAAAAGACGAACCTGATAGCCGGGATACCAGCCGCAATGTTTGATCCATTTTCCTAAAAAATAGGATCGCCGTGCGATCTTATAACCGTCAACTTTGGGATTTTGAAGAATTTCTTGTATCTCTGCTTTCAATTCCGGACGAACGCGTTCATCGGCATCGACGTTCATGACCCAGGGATGCGAGCATTTGCTGAGAGCAAATGATTTTTGTCTGGAAAAACCGGGCCATACATTTATATAAATTTTATCAGTATGCTTTTGGCAAATCTCCACCGTCTTGTCTTCACTACAAGCGTCGACAACGATAATTTCATCGGCCCACGAAACGCTTTCCAAACACGAGTCGATATGCTTCTCTTCATTGTAGGTGATAATCATCACAGATAATTTATTCATGTATCCTGTTCTCTTTAATCATTCAGTAAGGCTGAGGTGGCTGCATTGAGAACATCATCCACTGCTATGAGCTTCATACAGCTATTATGATCGCAGGCTAACCGATTACAGCGCAAACAGGATAATCCCCGGGCGATGACAATTTTATGGTTTTTTCCGTAAGGGCCCTGTAGATCCGGATTGGTCGGTCCGAATAACGCCACACAGGGTGTATGCATGGCAGCCGCAATATGCATCGGGCCTGAATCGGTTGTAATCATCAAATCGACGCGGGATAAAATAGCTGCAAGTTCTTTAAGATTGGTTTCAGGTATAATTGTCGTCCGGAGGGATATCTGATCCTGAAGCAATTGCGCATCTTTTTTTTCCCCCGGCCCCCAAACGATTAAAATCTCACAGGCATGTCTTTGCATTAATCTCCGGGCCAATACCTTAAACCGATTTAATGGCCAGCGCTTGGAAGGCCAGCCACCGGAAAAATTTAACGCAACGACTTTTTTTTGACCCGGTTGATACCGTCGCCAAAAATTATCGGCAAATCGATGATCCGGTTCTGTAACAGCAACAGATAGATTTTTACTGACGATGGGT
>CAZSOP010000228.1:0-7040 GCA_964608385.1 uncultured Cytophagia bacterium | reverse complement strand
TTTTTTTTTCTCTCCCTCCTCTTTTTTTTTTTTTTTTTTTTTTTGCACCTCTTTGAGCTTTTAATTATAACCGCCGATACCGATTCTGGTCGACGCATCGGTTTGGGTACATCCGACTTTAATGACCTCTTTTTTCAGCTCCGGATTTTCTCTGGCGGTGATGATCAGCCCGGTATAGGGGACCGAGAGCCGTATAATCGTCACCAGTTTTTTAAAGGCATCGTCATCGACCCGGTAAGGAGAGTGGGTGCTGAGAAAAGAACCGCCTGCCGGTGTCAGACGGGGGAAGGAGATGGTATGCGGTCCAATGTCGAATTGTTTTTCCAGGTCAATAGCGTGGTATAGCAATCCCATGACTTCAAAGCGCCAGTCTGCAAGTCCGAAAAGGGCGCCAATGGCGAGGTCGTCGATGCCTGCATCCATGGCGCGGTGCAAGGCATAGAGGCGCCAGCGATAATTCGCTTTGGGGCCGGCTGGATGTACCTGATGGTAGGTGGGTTTGTGATAGGTTTCCTGAAACACCTGATAGGTGCCGATACCCACCTGCCAGAGCTTTTTGAGATCGGCAATGGACATGGGGGCGGCATTGACGTTGACGCGGCGAATGGCACCATATCCGTTCCTGGCTTTGCCTTTAACGCCATACATGGTCTTGATGCTGTCGACCATGTAATCCACATCGGTTGTCGGGTGCTCTCCGTAAACGGCAATCATGCGTTTATGCCCCTCTGAAATTACCGCTTTGGTTTCCGCCTCGATTTCTTGCATCGACAAGACCCTGCGTTTTTCGCTTTTGTTTTCATAGCGAAAGCCACAATATGCACAGTTGTTGATACAGAGATTGCCGCAATAGAGCGGGGCGAAAAAGACGATGCGGTTGTCGTATACTCTTTGTTTAACCTTAAGGCCGGTTTCGTACATTTCCTGCCAGATGTCTTCATCGGTTACGTGTATCAATGCCGCTGTTTCATCAGCATCGAGGCGTTCGATATTGAGTGACTTTTGCATGATATCGCGAATGCGCTGTTTGTCCGGCTGTTGATTTTGTTTCAGGTGATTAAAGATTCTTTTTTCATCGATAAAATCTTTTCCATCGATAAGATATTTATCGATTTCATCCTGTTTAATCACCTCTTTGCCCCATTGCCTCGGTGTCGGGAGTGGCGATTGTGCTTCGATGCTGTGATTGTCGATGAGGGTGGATTCCATGTTTTTCTCCATAGATTTAAAAAATTTTTATTATATTATACGACAATCTTCAACTGATTGCTTTACAGCCGCTGAACCATTGCCATGCGGACAATAGCCGGATGAAAACGATCAATTGCAAGATTTGAGTTGGGAAGAGGTCAATCCATTTTGGCAAAGGCGGTTTTTACCGTCACGTCAGCGAGTTGACCTATTTTGCCGGTCATAGCCCCGATTTCATCGGTGTTGCCATCTACAATAAGCGAAATGATGCTCAGATTGCGTTCGCGATAAGGAAGCCCGAGCCTGCCGACGATAATATGAGAATAGATGTGAAGCAGATCGTTCAGGCGATTGTAGGATTGATCCGGGTTTTTAACGATGATGGCAACCACCCCGAGGCGATGGTCGTTTTGTGAAGATATTTGTGGAATAATGGTCACCTCCTGAATGTTAGGGTATAACCCCTTCATCTTAGAGTTTACATTGGATTGAGGGACAAGTTAACGAAATATTATTGCGATTGCAAGCCTAAAATGACAGGCAGGGAGAAAAAGAAGAAACTATTCCATGAGAACGGGGTTAAAATGAAAAACACCACCAGATCCGGAGTTGAATTATGAAGCTAAAGAGTTTGCTTATTGTAACGGTTTTAGTCGGGCCGCTTTGGGCTGACACCTCAGCGGAAAAACAGCAGCAGATAGAGGGAGCGATTGCTCAACAGGGGGCTGCCTGGCAGACTGCAGAAAGCTGGGTGACTGAATTATCTATTGAAGAGTTGAAAACATTATGCGGTGCGCCGTTATCGGTCTTCTCTTCCCGTGCCGATAAAGCGAGGTCTATTCCCCGAATGACCGATCTGCCCGTTTCATTTGATTGGCGCAATAATGCCGGCAACTGGGTTACGCCCCCGCGGGATCAGAGCACCTGTGGCAGCTGTGTTATTTTTGCCGCCCTGGCGCAGATGGAATCCGTACTCAAAATTCAGAGCAATGATCCGTTCTCCGATTTTGATCTTTCCGAACAATTTCTGGTATCCACACTGGAGGGAAGCTGCGAAGGAGGATGGGAACGCGGCACGGTCTTTGATTTTGTGCGGGATATCGGGGTCCCCAATGAAGCCTGTTTTCCCTATACCGCGAACGATACACTGCCGGCAAGCCTGGCGTGTGTCGATTGGCAGCAACAGGCCCATAAAATAGCCGGCTGGAATTACATCAGCAAGGAAGAAATTGATATCGAGCTGATTAAAAGCGCGGTTTACCGCCATCCGGTCTCGGTGTTTATGAATGTATATGCGGATTTTTCCTATTATTCGGGAGGCGTCTACGAGCACGTTTGGGGAGAGAGCGTCGGAGGACACGGCATTCTTTTGGTCGGATGGAGCGATAGCGAGCAGAGCTGGATTTGCAAAAACAGTTGGGGGACGGAGTGGGGTGATGAGGGCTATTTTCGTATAAAGTGGAATGAGGGCAATATCGGCACCAATATGGTGTTTATCTGGAATCAGGCTTCCCGGGGACCGGCTCTGACTGCAGAACCCTCTGAGCTCGACGTTTTTATGGATATAGACAGCTCTGTAGAAAAAAACCTGGTGATTCAAAACAACAGTGCGGATGCCGTTGAATTTGCCGCCATGGATTTCAGTGTGCCTATCGCGTTTCATCCTTGCGCTTACAATGCTTATGACGATAGCTCCTGGTGGTGTGCCGATCCGAACATCATGGGATACAATAACCATTGGTTGCAATATCTGGATACACCGGTTATTGACCTGAGCTCAACGCGAAATCCGAGATTAAGCTGGATGGGATACTGGAGCATTGAGGGCACTGCAGGTGCGGATGCGCCCTGGGACGGCTGGGATGGATGTAATGTCTGGGTGTCCACCGATAGCGGCGAAACATTTAAAGTGATGCAACCCCAGTATCCTGCTTATAACAGCACGAGCCTGTGGAGTTTCGGGCACGATGAGCAGGGATGGGATATGGGCACCGGCATCCCGGGGTGGGGCGGAAAAAGCAACGGCTGGACAGCGGTGGAATTTGATCTTTCATCCTATAAGAGTAAAGAGACTGTGATCCGTTTTGCTTTTGCATCGGACCTGGCTTTTTGCACCCGGGACGACAGCACCGTAAACGGTTTGTTTGTCGATGAAATCAAGGTATCTGATGGCAGCAGCGTTCTTTTTTATGATGCCGGCAATAATTTCAATCAGATGAAGGTAAGCGGATTTGGCGAAGAAAAATCCTTGTGGCTCGAGTTTACGGATCTGACCAGCAACGTCATACCAGCACAGTCGACGCTGACGCTCCGATTTCGTCTGCATTCAACGCAATTGGAAAAAGGCAAGCATCAGGGTATGATTGAAATTGCCAATAATATTGTCGGCGAATCGCCGCTGCAGATTCCCATCCATATTCGGGTTGGGCTTTCTACATCCTTGCCGTCCGACCGATTGGCGATGCCCGGCGAATGGCAATTACGACAGAATTATCCCAATCCCTTTAATCCTGTGACGACGATAGAGTATTTTGTTGCGGAACCATCCCGCGTGACCATTGCTCTTTATGATCTCCTCGGCCGAAAAGTTGCTGATTTGGTGGATAACTATCGAACGACAGGATTCTATTCCATTCAGTGGGATGGACAGGATGAGAACGGCAGGAAACTCTCCTCCGGCGTTTATGTTTACCATATGACGGCAGGAGCATTTGCAGAACATAAAAAGATGATCATGATAAAGTAGGTGGGATTAACGGTATTGAGACAGGGAAAAGGCCGATGGATTCGTACCGGATGCGCGGATAATCGACCGGATGTGCCGCTGCTGTAACAGGCAATAACCGGACCCTTTTACAGGACTCTTCTTTGAACAGAAACGCTTGAACCGCCAATTAAAACCTTGAAAATATGCACAGAAATGAATATACTCTTTATTCAAAGGAGAGTCAACTATTGTGAGCAAGAGAGACAATATCATTCGCGTTCTTTCCGAGAGTTTGATCAACAAGATTGCTGCGGGTGAAGTGATTGAACGTCCCGCTTCGGTGTTGAAAGAGCTGGTGGAAAACGCCATCGATGCCGGTGCGCGTCATATTACCGTTATTGTAAAAAAGGGGGGCAAGGAACTCATTCAGGTAATCGATGACGGCAGCGGCATGACGGAGCAGGACGCCATTATGTCTCTGCAGCGGCACGCCACATCAAAAATCCAATCATTGCGCGACATTGAGCAGATCGCTTCATTGGGATTTCGCGGCGAGGCACTTGCCAGCATTGCATCGGTCTCCCGACTGGAGCTGAACTCGGTTTTGCAGGATTCCATAGACGGAACAGCGCTGCAGATCGAAGGCGGTACGGTAAACCATGTCGGCAGCACCGGGGGCAATGCCGGAACGTCGATCGCGGTAAAAAATCTCTTTTATAACACGCCGGCCCGTCGCAAATTTCTGCGGGCGGATTCAACCGAATACCGTTATATTCTTCATTTTCTCAACCGTTTTACACTCGCGTTTCCGCATATCTCGTTTACCCTCTTTAATGACGATAAAAAAGGTTTTCAATACCATCAGCAAAGTTTGAAGCAGCGTATTGCCGCTGTGTTGGGCAGCCGGGTTCAGAACAACCTGATTGAGGTTGACGACAAAACTGCATTGATGCACATTCACGGATTTGTCGGAAACAATGACGTCATGCGAAAATCGCGCAATGACCAGTATATTTTTCTCAACCAGCGCTATATCGAAGACCGGACCGTTGGATACGCGGTTCAGTCTGCATTTGGTGAAACCATCCCCAAAGGGACGTTTCCGCTTTATGTTCTTTTTCTCGATATCGATCCCGGACGGGTCGATGTCAATGTACATCCGACCAAGACCCAGGTCAAATTTGCCGACCAGAATATGATTTATTCCCTGGTGCGTTCTGCAGTAAGCCGTGCGCTTAAATCGGATCAGATCGTTCCCGGCTTTAAAGCCCAAAATCAGTCCGAAGAGCAGTCTTCCTCATCCAGGTTTCAGGCACCTTTATTGGACGAAATGCGCACCTGGTCGCGGCAACAGGCCGCAAAGGTGCCATCATCTTCTTCCGAACAAATTTCTCTGGCTCTGACACACGATCAAACAGATGAAGATTCGTTTCAGGCCGCTGCCGGTTCTTACCAAAACAACGAACCGGACGGCGGGGCAATGGTCTGGCAATTGCATAATAAATACATCCTCTCACAGATCAAGAGCGGTTTGGTGGTCATCGATCAGCATGATGCCCATGAACGTATTTTATATGAACGGGCAAAGAAAAATTTTGTTGAAAAAATAGCAGCGAGCCAGCAAATGCTTTTTCCCCAGACGCTGGATCTTTCAGCTGAAGACTATGAAAATCTGATGGAGATTCTGCCGCTGTTGCAAAAAATCGGATTTGTGATCAAGGGCTTCGGCGGTCATACAATTGTGGTGGAGGGCATTCCTTCAGGACTCAAAGTTGGTAGCGAGAGTAAAATCCTGCTGGATATTCTCGACGAGTACTCCCGCAACAAGGGCTCGGAAGTGGATATTCAGGAACGGGTTGCAAAGAGTTTTGCCTGTCGCTCTGCAATCATGACCGGAGAGAAATTAAATGCAGCCGCCATGAATGCCCTGATCGACCAGCTATTTACCACTCGGAATCCCTATTTCTGTCCGCATGGCCGCCCTACCATGGTCACTATCACCATCGATGAACTGGATAAGCGATTTGAACGAAAATAGAGTTGTCATACTGGTCGGGGCTACGGCTGTGGGAAAAACACAGATTTCCCTGGAGCTTGCCCGGAAGATGAATGCCGAAATTGTCTCTGCCGATTCCCGGCAGGTCTACCGTTACATGGATATCGGCACCGCCAAACCCACTGTGGAGGAGCGCCGCCGTGTTCCGCATCATTTCATCGATATTCGAAATCCGGATGAATACTACAGCGCCGGTGAATACGGCCGCGCCGCCCGCCAAACGGTTGCAGAGATTTTCGAAAGAGAAAAGCAGCCCCTCGTGGTCGGCGGATCAGGGTTTTATATTCGGGCTCTTGTCGATGGACTCTTTGCGCCCAAAATCAGTGATCCGGAGATAAAAGAAAAGTGGCGCCGGCGTATCGAAAAGGAGGGAAAGGATAAAGTATTCGCCCACCTTGAAACGATCGATCCACAGAGTGCGCGAAGACTGCATCCCAACGATGTCCAGCGCGTCGTCAGAGCTCTCGAGGTGTATGAATTGACAAGCCTGCCGCTCTCCGCTTTTCAGCCGGGCAGGGAAGAGTCGGCGGATTTTGATACCGTTTTTTTCGGCTTGATGAGAAAACGGGATCGGCTCTATCAGCGCATCGAAGCGCGGGTTGATGCCATGATCGAAGCGGGTCTATTTGTCGAAGTGAGATCGTTACTGGAAAAGGGGTATGATGAGCGATATAATGCTCTGCAGACGGTTGGATATCGTCAAGTGTTTCCCTGTTTGCGCGGCGAGATCAGCCGGCAAGAGTCGATAGATACGATCAAGATGAATTCGCGTCGCTATGCCAAACGACAGATGGTTTGGTTTCGGCGGAACAAACGCATTCATTGGCTAGATGCGGATATGCTTTCTACCGCTGAATTAACCAAAGCCATTATGAACGCTCTATAAAACCGTATAAATCGTTACCAGGGATTAAAAAAAGCTTGTAAAATTCAAATCAATTCGATAATTTTACAACCATGCGGGAATAGCTCAGTTGGTAGAGCATCAGCTTCCCAAGCTGGGGGTCGCGGGTTCGAATCCCGTTTCCCGCTCTTTTTTGGATCATCCGGTTAATGCGTACCCAAAACCGCCAAGCTCGCCAAGAG
>CAZSOP010000227.1:0-7048 GCA_964608385.1 uncultured Cytophagia bacterium | reverse complement strand
CTATAAACGCTACCCAGTATACCTGGTCGAAGGAATCAAAATGGGAAATCTCCTGCGTTTACCTACAAGCCTTTCGCACACATGTAACCAGCAATCACCCCGGCAGTCCCGTCCGCTCGCGCCGTTACAGTACGGCCGGTAGCAGGCTTCCCGCATCTTCGGAAGAGTCGCCAACTGCAGTTTTCGTGTAACGAGGCCGGTTCTGGCAGCCTATGTGCCGTCTATCCATTCAGCGGATTGATAAGATAGCTTGACACCACGCGTCGCCGTTGTGATGTCTATCTATGACTTTATGGTGAACGGCGAATTGCCATAACGAGATTTTAACCCGTTGATTCATGGGCGCTTTGCAGCGCACCAGAGAAGACCAAGGACCGCTGAGAAAAACAAAATGAGCTTGATGACTAAATGAAAAGCAAAAGTAAATCCAAATCACTTTTCAGAACTGATCAATCCCCCTTCCTGTCCCGAGTCCCTTTAGGGACGACATATTTTTAGCCACCCGGCGAGATCCCCGCTTTCAGAATCCCTTTAGGGATAGCCTCTCTGCACGGACGTTATGGTTGTTATGCGCGTTTTTCAGGCAACGCAGGACATTGATGCCACAATACACATCAACCGATGGTTTTCATTTTTCTTTTTCAACATTCTGCGGAGCGAGATCCTTTCGCCTTTGATGGCCGTGAATTTTTAACTGACATTTCGCCTTTCCGGACGGTTGGGAACCATAAATAAAAAAGCGAAAGAGCTCGCGCAGCCCGCGGAGGATCACCCCGCACCAATCTCTGTCACTAGCCCTGTCATTTAAATTATTGATGCTGTCCTGAACGATTTTATTTTCCGCCCCCTGCCAGCGAGATTGGTGCGGGGTAGCCGGAGCGGCCCCTTAATATCCATCACTTTTTGGTGAAACAGCAAAATTCTAACCCTTTAGCAATTCATTTTTTTTCTTAAAATCATACAAGGGGACGAGTTGTATCTGTTCCTGGCAATATCGGCGGTTTTTAAGGTCAAAAAAATCCAACTTTTGATAGAGCTTCGAAATCATAGAAAACAAAAATAATCCTCTTGGCTCCCATTGCGCTGAAAACCCACCTGAACATCTCCGGAATTTTGGATAAACATGAACATACAATTGTTATTGTTGTATGGAATCATCAAGAAAACTATAATTTTTAATTTCTGAGAGAGGGGATTTTGAATTTACCCGATTCTTGCGATTGCAGAGCAAAAAAGAGATTTCCGGGTGGCTGTTATGAAAACGCTCTATCTCTTCATCGTTCATGACCATCAAAGCGGTGGAAGCGCCGTCGCAAATTGCGGCTGTATCACCCCGTGTCCAGGCTGCAATGCGGTTGTTGACCGGTTTTCCTTCTTCGGGATCAATAATATGCCGTCCCTTGATGATTCCTGAACCGCTGAGCGCGATATTTTTTAAAAAAAGTGTTGCCAAAAGGTTGGCGCCATCACGGGGATCGCTGATGGTAACCGGCCAGCCATCCAACTGAAACGGTTTTCCCAGAGCGAGAACAGAGCTATAACCGGCATGAATCAGTGCGGTTTTAATCTCCCAATCCTGTAAAACATCTTTAATACGATCCAGGGCAAATCCTTTTCCCACACCGCCGAGATCAAGGTGAATGTTGTGCCCGAGATTTGTCAGGTTCAGGTTGCGGCTATCCAGGCGTATATATTGCATCCCGGTAGAATCCTTCGCTTCGTTAATGTCGCGCATTGAAGGGTTTTTCAGGGACTTGTCATCGTCCAGCCATATTTCATAGAGATTGCCTATAGTGATATCAAAGGCCCCGAAGGTCATTTCATAGAGTTGTTTACAGACCTGAAGACAGGCAAACGTATCAACTGAAATACTGATTGTACCATTTTTTGGTAGGGCATTGATTCGCGAGATGTCGCTGTTGGGCAGAAAACGGCTGAATTCCTGCTCCAGTTGATCGACCTTGTCGAACGCATCCCAGGCAGCCTGTTCGCCATAGGACGTTTCCGGATGTATCACATAGATTTGAAACAGGGTTGCCATTGCGGTATGGGAATAGCATCGCGCCGTTTCTACAGCACTTCCGGTCATATTAAAAAGCGGTATATTTTCTCCCATATCCGGCATGTGGTTAGAATCCTTTGGTTATAACATTTCTTCGGACTGGTGTCTATAGAGGTCAAAGAGAGATTTTTTAATATAAGCACGAATCTCCACGCCGGCACGCAACTCGATGCGTTGGCTGAACAGAGGCACATACAAGTAGCGCTGCCCGGGTTTTGGAACGGTATAGAGTTTTTGTAACAACCGGTTTTCCGTTTCCGGTTTGGCAACGATCAACGGAGCCGGAGGTGTTTCAAGGGAGACAGCAGACCAATACCCCACATTGGGATAGTGCCGCAGATACCAGGGCAATGGCCAATAATCATCATCCGGGCATACCACCTCGATAAACATTTCCTTACCGCACGGATGCACCCGGGCGATTTGATCGATTTTCCCCACCAGCTTGAAAATATCGTCGCTCGTGTGCCCATAGACATAGGGGTTTGAGGGGTGCGTCTGATAACGAAAATTCAGGGCATAACATTGCCACCCCTGAAATCCGATCATGATGAAAACCAGCAACGCATAAGACACTTTCAGCTTGAATGATTTCAGTTGATGCCATAAACCCATCAGCGCCCTAACGCTCAGCAATAGCAACCCAAAATAAAAACTCAACATACTCCAGGGCGTTTTGTAGGGTATAAGGCTGTACAACAGTATCAACACAAGGGTATAGAGAGCGATAAAACGATAAAATATCGATTTGGCATCATGAGCCGACTGGAACAGGGAATAGAAAAGGCCGATCGTGCCAAAGAGGACGAAAAACCCTTCGCTCCATATCATCGCGCCGGGAGCGGGATTATACAAGAGCCAGCGAAAATATTGATACCAGGGATATAGATGAGCGGAATGTGCTCCCATCCCGCGCTGCAAATAGCTTTTAAAGGTGAGATAGGAATCGGCAATTCCCTGTGGATATTTTAAAAAGGATGAAAAAAAGAGAGCAGAAACCACCAATGCGGTTATTACACCGATCATCACGTGTCCGAGGGGAAACCTGCGTCGATGAATCCATTGTTTTCGCTCTGAAACCCAGACTGCGAAAAACCAGGTGAGAATCAGGGCGAACACATTCAAAATGACGGTTTCTTTACTGGCGTGAGCGAGTCCGACAGCGGCACCCGCGGTTATCATCCAGCCGATTCCGGATGAAAGATGATAACGATAGAGAGACAGAATGACAATCCAGATCAGGGTAACAAGCAATATTTCCTGTATGTAATAACGGCTAAAATAGACCAGCGCCGGACTGATGGCGAGGAAAAAAGCGATCCACAGGACCTGTTTGTCCGGAAACCCTGAATACAGCAGTCCTGCGAGCACGACAGCGAGCAAGCCGGCTATCGCCGGCACCAGGCGCAGCGTGGTTTCATCGATTTCCGATATAGATTGAGCTGACTCGAGCCAGGCAGGAATAAGAGTAATATAATTGAGGGTGGGTCCATGATATTCAAAGGGGTCATAGCGATAGGCCCCCTTTTCAAGCAGTGATGCGAATTTTATGGCATGGACAGCTTCGTCCGTATGCATGGGGCGCTGCTCCAGGTTAACCAGGCGCAGCGCCAGTGCAAAAAGGATAATGAGTAAAAAAACGATCCAGGCGGTCCGGTGCATATGGTTATTCTACTGGTTTGCCATATACTGCCAATTCGATCCAGTGATTGAGGTCATTGCTGTTATTGCCGTTGGTATAGCAGCGCACATAGCGGCCCTGAACACCTTTGGCATCAACGAGTTTTCCTTCCGCAGTTTCAACATAATGCCAGTCCTCACCTATGCCCTGGCCGGCGGAATTATCGAGGTCATTGTTAAAGAGCGTTTTTACTTGAGTAAAATCCTCATCTTCGGATATCTGCACAATGACGTCAAAGTAAATTCTGGGTTGCTTGTGAAAATGCC
The DNA here is from genome assembly GCA_964608385.1 of uncultured Cytophagia bacterium. GTDB lineage: Bacteria > Zhuqueibacterota > Zhuqueibacteria > Residuimicrobiales > Oceaniaggregativiventaceae > Oceaniaggregativivens_A. Next base: position 3,039 of record CAZSOP010000227.1, on the reverse strand, counting down.
ACATGATGATAGCGTAAATATTGTGCTGTTCTCCCAGATCGACCGTAACATGTTGCAGAAAAGGTCCGAGTTCAACATAACTGCCGTCCATGGCTTCTTTGTCGCTATCTGTAATCATCTCGATTTCACCGATAACCGGCATATCGTCGCTTGACGCCACTGGTTGATTCAGAGCGACATTTTTGGTTCCTTTTGGAGCAAGAAAAGGTGGTCTCGCCTCACCGAGAGGCTTTTCGAGTTTGGCAATATTCATCGGTGTAGGAGTGCCGATAAACATTGGTTTCGGGAGATCGATTTGAATCGGAACCAGCTCTGCTTCTTTCTGAGCAGTGCTGTCCTGTGCCGTAATCTGTAAGGGCATGGTTAACAAAATGACAAAAAATGTCGCCGCAATGATAAAATACCTGAACATAATACCTCCGTAAAGCAGAAATGATTTATTTATGATTTTGTCTTTTTCCCGGCCAGGTGGTCTGATGTCAAATAAAAAACCGCTACCACCACAAGCGCAAGTGTTGAATATCTATGAATATTTAACAACAGGTGCTGACCATCGGTTCCAAAATAGTTGAACATGCTCAGGAGAATAGAGGCTATAACCGGTATGGTCAGCCCCAGAAAAAGCCAATATAATATCTTTTTTAGAACGATATAGCGGGATTTACCTTTTCTTTGTTTCAGCTTCGAGTCTTCGAATAGATATTTGTAGGGCCAAATGACGGCCATAACGGTCACGATTAAGGCAAAGACAGGAGCGATTGCAACATGCAGAATTATAAGATAGCCGCTCATCGGCACACCGAAAAGGACAGAGGGAATAAAACCGCTCAATCCCAGCAAAAGCATACAGATATAGAACAAGGGGTGCAGTAGCTTTTTAGAAAAATCACCGGCAGAAAGAGACCTGAGATGCGTTATGGCATATTTAAATTCTTCAAAAAAGCTTGTTATATTCTTCACAGACCAGGATTTAGCCGTTCTGTAGCGAACAAACCAGATCGTATAAATTGCCAAAGAAACGAAAACGATCAGCGATATAATTCTAAACATACCCGTTTTTCCTTTTGTCAATCACCACTTTTTTGAACCGACAATTTTTAACAGACGATCTGCTCCCTTGAGGACGAAAACGCTGATTATGATCAATAAAACAACCAGACAAGCACTCAAAAAAAGTTTAAGCCAGGGTCTGACCAGGAAAGAAAGGGCAAAAAGACGGGGATAAAGCACATCATCCATTTGAAAGCCGAGCATTGACCGCGTAAGCGGCTCCTGCAGATCGAGTGCCGTATTAATTCTGATTTTGCCGAATTGAAACGGGGCGTCGAGTGAATGGCAATCGTTACAGCTCTTTGCGCCCAGGCTTTGCGATGCCGGACGGACAGCGTGTGCAAAGGGCCATTTATAGGGTTCGGCCAGGGGGTGTGTCTTGCTGTCGAGATGAGCGCTGTCTGCGGCAAAAAACACCTTACCGCCGGTTACATAGACGGGTAAACGCTTGTCGTTACTGTCCAGTTGGGCAATTTTATGAAAAAGGGTTATGACCTGTTTTTCACTGAATTGTGGCCACACTCCCCGGTTAAGCCGATCGATATTGAGACTATCGGTAAGTGTATCGCTTTGGATAACCTGCATAGCCAGCGGTTGAATCAGCTGAGGATCGACCGGATCGAGTTCATCGTTCGCCAGCCGTGCCCAGAAGGCAGGGTATACCATTTTCTGGGGGTAAATCTTACCGTCCCCGGCTTGCGCAAAAACCGGGGCGATGATATAGGGCGCCGCATTCGAATCTTTGGGTGCCCCATGAACACCGAGAGCGTGGGAACGCGATGTTTTCACCTGCATGGCCCACTCTTCCGGCAGCGGACCGGAATGACAAGCCGTGCAGCTGAGTTTTTCAAAATGAATGACAGGCAGGCCTTTATGTAGCGGAACCGGAGCGCCAAGCCGACCGGCAATATAGCGGTTGTCATCCTCAGCCGGCAAATGACAGCCTTCACAGGTGAGGGCGATTGCATGAGGATCATTCAGTTCTTCCGCCTCGCCTTCATAGCCGCGCAACATTTTATGATCGAGACCATGGCGATGACAATCGACGCATCCGATTCCCGATTTCAGGTGCACGTCTTCCTCAAAGTGCCAGCGCTCGCTTTTATTCCGGCTGTTGTATTTTGCTGAATGGCAAAAGTAACATCGCTGGTCGGGAATATCCCGTACCAGATCAAAAAAGACTTTATTTTGTGAATTGAAAATACCGTTATAATATTCCACGGATGGCGGGGGACTGTACGGATCATCGCCAACACCGCCGGAATAGATATCATAATAATCCGGCAGGGATTTGGCGGTACCATGCACTTCGGCAAAGGCCGAAGAGGCGGTAGCCGCCCATCGATAATTCTGCCGCATCACCTGGGCGGCATATTCGCTTTGATCATGTTCCGGATGGCCCGCATGACAGCTCATGCAATTAATTTCCAAATCACCGGAGATCAGCCAACGCATAATCAATTCCGGAGGATCCTGCTCTCCCGCCTCTCCCGGTCCACCCCCGGGCAAATGGCGGCCGAAATGGTCCAGAAACGACATATGCGTCATATTCAGCGCTGTCGGATGCCAGGTCCCTTCCCAGGCACGGTATGAAACCGGAATTTGGGTCGCCGTCGCATAATCCACCCGCATCCAGGGTTCGCCGGGCCGTCCCGCGGGGACAGCTTTGTCGAGCGAATTGAAGTGCAACCCCTGTTTGATGGTCGCATAGCTGTGGCATGGATCGCATGTATTTTTAGTGGAAAAGGGCATCAACGGTTGATCCCCGGGCCGGATTTTGGCACTATCCGCATCTATCATATCTATGCGATGTACCGGAACCGACCGGTTACCGTCAGCAACATCTCCAAGTTTTGCAGCTTCTATCTGGGCGACAAGAGGTCTAACGACAAGGCATAAAAACGACAAGATCCAGATTCTTTTCATAACATCTTCCAGTTAGACTTTGAATTCTTTTGGATCGAAGACGAGTCTGCGTCCGGCTTTGAC
>CAZSOP010000226.1:0-7099 GCA_964608385.1 uncultured Cytophagia bacterium | reverse complement strand
CCGCCACCGGTGGCGGTAAGCCTGACGGTATATTCGCCCGCTGTCAAATAAGCATGATAGGGCTCTTTTTCATTCGAATACGCTGAACCATCGCCGAAATCCCACTCCCATTGATCCACCGAGCCGGTGGTATGATTGAAAAAACGCACTGCAAAAGGTACAGCTGCTTCGGTGGGATCAGCAGTAAAATCCGCAACAGGTGGAGGCGGTGGTTCTTCAGCCGTTATATAGTCCTCGCGGATTTTATGATCGGTTTCTCCTTCACCGGTAATAGTCAGTTGTACCGTATAAATTCCGGCATCGTTATAGGTATGCTGAGGATTCTGCGAGGCTGAAGATGACGATCCATCGCCAAAAGTCCATTCCCAGGAATCGATGTTACCGGCAGAAGAGTCATAAAACTGTACGGTCAATGGTATATAGCCCTGAGTGGTGTCTGCGATAAAATCAGCGTAAATGGCCTGGGATTCTTCGTTCAGGCGCAGATAATCAAATTTGGCAGTCAATGCATTTCCGCTCGAGGCGGTTTTGGCGATCAGCCCGATAGCAATCGGGGTTAGTGTATTGCTGTCATTGGTAAAATTTATCCACGTTGAGGCTCCCTCCTGCCTGTAATCAAAGTAACAGGTATTGCCGATTTTTCGAATGCGCAATTCAACACTGCTGCCACCGCCATAACTTTCCAGGGTGCCAAGTTCTCCGGTGGTCGAACGGGAGGCAATGAGGGTGGTCACTTGATCCGTAAATCCCCATGTATAGAGATCATCGTAGTTATAGTAGACCAAAAGCCCCACCTTGTAGGAGTTGCCTTCAGTAAAGGACAGATCAAACCTGGTTTCAACCTGCCAATCTTCTGCCTCGATTGTACGCCTCAATTGCGGTGCATCGTCAACGGTTTCCCAGTGATTATATCCCGCATCTCCCGGGACATCAAGCTGCAGATAGCCATCCCATTTGTCGGATCCGAATGAGAATGACGGACCGGATTTGGGAATATCGACGATATAGCCGTTCAGGGTATTATGGACGAATTCTTCATCCAGGTAGGGCGCGCCCTGAATCTGCAGCGAGAAGGCCTGCTGATCAACGGAGCCCAAAGAATCCTCCAGTTGAATGGTTATGGCAAAGGTGCCCGAATCCGAGGGGGTTCCCGAGATAACCCCGCTGAGGCTATCCAACGACAGTCCGGATGGCAGTGAGCCGGAGGAAAGAAACCACTTGTAGGGCGGTATACCGCCTTCGCCTTCCACGGTATCGCTGTAATAGTTATTATAGGTTCCGGAAGCAAGATCGGTGGTCAGGATATTCAGAGGAGCAATCGGATCGATTTGCAGCTCAACACTTTTTTCGGCACTATCTGATGGTGTTTGCGCATCTTTGACGCGAAAGGTCAACATGGTCGTGTCGGGTACTGTTGGTTTTCCGCTCAATACTCCGTTCAGGGTATTGAAACTCATGCCGCCGGGCAGGGTGCCGTCGACGAGCTGCCAGGTATAGGGTTCAAGTCCTCCCTGAGCCTGGAGTTGATAACTGTAATCTTCATATGCGCTGCCATGTGGCAGTGTATCGCTTGTTACGGAGAGCAGCGGAAGCGCTGCAATTTCCAAAGAGAGCGTTTTATCAACGCTATCGATGGGCACATGACTATCCCGAACCCGAAAGGTCAAATCGACTGTATCCGCTATGGTCGGTATGCCCTCTAGAGTGCCGGTTGCCGTATCAAAGGTGAGGCCTGCGGGAAGGATTCCGCTGACCAAAGACCAGGAATACGGCGGTGTTCCGCCGCCGGCTGTTAGAGAATCGAGATAAGCGCTGTATTCGCTTCCGCTTTGAAGAGATGAATTGGTAATCACCAATCCATCTCCCCGCAGGCGCAGATAATCAAAATCAGCAACAACTTGATTGCCAACATTCCAGGTGTTCCCTATCAAGCCGACGGCCAGTGGTTGCGCGGCTGAATAGTAACTGCCGGCACCTATCCATTCATCTGCCCCTTCGGCGCGATAGTCGAAATGATAGTCTGTGCCGATCTTGCGTATCCGCAGCTCAACGCGATTGCCGCCTGTATAATAAACCGGAAAATAGTTACCCACACCGCTGTCAAACATTCGCAAGGCGCTTGTACCCTTGAAAAACCCCCAGTAGAAAATATTGCCGGCGGAAAAATAAACTTCCAAACCTGTCACAAAGTTGGCATTTGGTGTAAAGGTGACCAATTCCATCAGGGTGGTAATCTGCCAGTCACCTTCACCGACATCGCGTCGCAATTGCGGTGCCTGATCGCTGCCGGACCAATGCCAGTAGGTGGTCGTGGCAGGAACATCCAGGCGCAGATAACCATCCCACTTGTCGGTACCAAATGTGAATGTCGGGCCCGCTTTGGGAATATCGACGGTGTAGCCATTTAAACTTTGGCTGACAAATTCTTCATCCAACAGGGGTTGATTCGAAATAGTAAGGGTAAATGGTTTGGTTGTTTCAACGGATCGGTGATCCTTTAAGGTGACTGTGAATGAAAAATCTCCGCTTTCTACGGGGGTACCGCTAAACGCACCGCTCAAACTGTCCAGAACGATTCCGCCCGGCAGACTATCCGCATCTACATGCCATTTATACGGCGTCACCCCGCCTGCCCCCTGTAGTTGTACCGAATAAGGTACACCGGTTGTGCCTCCCGGTAATCCGCTCGTTTCTATGACCAGAGGAGGCATGTCCGCAATGCGCAACTGCAGATTTTTATCGGTGCTATCAGCAGGAACCTGACTGTCTTTAAGCCGGATGGTTAACAGAACCGTATCCGCAACAGAAGGGGTGCCTCTGATCTCCCCGGTCAGCTGATCGAGACTCAAACCGTTCGGCAATACACCGTTAACGATCTGCCAGCTATAGGGGGGCATTCCTCCCGACCCCGTCATCGTGGCACTATATGATGAGCCGACCTGACCGGAGGACAATGTATCGGTGACAATAACAACGGGTGCAAGGGATTCAATTTTTAGTTGAAAAGTTTCATCTGTACTATCGGCAGGTACAGCGCTGTCTTTAACCCGAAAAGTGAGGTTAATGGTATCTGCTTGAGTGGGAGTACCATTCAGTACACCATTGCTATTCAGCAAAAGTCCGTTTGGCAGCGTCCCGTTCACGAGCGACCAGGTATACGGACCTGTACCGCCTGAAGCGATCAGAGTATCTGAATAGACAGAATAGGCTTGACCGCTCCTTAAAGAGGATGAGGTGATTCGCAATGCGTCTCCACCGAGGCGGAGATAATCAAAGTCAGCGATGATTTGATTGCCTACATTCCAGGTGTTTCCGATCAAGCCGACAGCCTGGGGTTGCTGGCCTGACCAGTAATCACCGGCAACGATCCAGCTTGACGCACCTTCGGCGCGATATTCAAAATAATAGCTGTTTCCCTCTTTACGTATTCTCAGCTCAACGGTATTACCGTCAGTATAGGTCACCGGAAAATAATTACCGATACCGCTGTGAAACATTCGCAATGAACTGATATCGCGGAAAAATCCCCAGTAAAATATATCGCTGGGGGAAAAATAGACTTGAAGACCCACCACGAAACTCGCATCCGGTGTATAGGATGATAATTGCATCCGTGTGGTCACCTGCCAGTCGTCTTCACCAACGTCACGGCGCAGTTGCGGCGCTTCATCGCTGCTGGACCAATGCCAGTAGGTGGTCGTGGCAGGAACATCCAGACGCAGATAACCATCCCATTTATTACTGCCGAACGTGAATGTGGGACCGGCTTTGGGAATATCAACCGTATAGCCGTTCAGGTGTTGCTGGGTAAATTCTTCATCGATAAGGGATTGTGGATCGATATTGATGGCTAACTCGCGATCATCCGTAGCGGATTCGGCATCGCTTACCTGGATGGTAAAGGCATACGAGCCGGCCAGGGTCGGGATACCGCTGATAGCACCGGTGGCATTATCGAGCAAAAGGCCGTTGGGCAGCGCACCGGAGATTAGGTCCCACTGATAAGGTGTCTGGCCACCCCCGGCTTGCACTGTGGCATTGTATAAAACATTCTCGGTCCCATTCGGCAATAAAGAAGTAACGATCTGCAAGGGCTCCTCACCTGCTTGGATCACGACAGAAGCATTGTTGCCGGCGGTTGAAAATTTTATCCAGACATAATTGTTATTGTTATCGTGATACCAGCCGGAGGCATTCAACTCAAATTCGGCAAACGTGGCCCTCTCGCCGAGCAGAGTGTTATTGAGCTTGACCGCTTCCGGAAAATCGGCATATTTTACCTTGAAGGTATAATCTTCACTGCTGGTCGAAACGGTTATATGCGTTGAATCACTATTCTGAATACATACAAAAGCAATATCCGTTTTTTCTTCCTGACGCAGAGTAAACCCGGATAAGGGGGCCGGATAAACAAGCATAGTCATATGACCGGCTGATTGGGTGCTGCCATGCCCGGTGATGCCATCGCGGACATTCATCGGAATAAATGCCCCTTTGCGAATAAAAATCGGATAGCGTTCCAGGGGGGCATTATAAGCGGACAGATTACTGCCGCCGGCATGGACATTGTCACTGTTCCAGTAATCAATCCAGTTACCTCCCGGCGGAAACGTAATCGATCTGCTGGTTGTATTCTCATAAATAGCGGCAACAAATAAATCTTCTCCAAGCAGATATTGCCAGGTTCCGCTTTGTGGGGTTACCAGGGAGACCCCCTGGTTATGACAACGCACGCCTTCGCTGTAAAGATAGGGAACCAGCTGGCTGTGCAATTTGGCAAAATAGCGATAGATGGTTTCGGTTTCGGAATCATACATCCAGGGACGGTGCTCGCCCAGTCCTCCGTTCTCCATCAGCGGCGACATGGCACCGAATTGAGTCCAGCGAATAAGCAGTTCTTTGCTAATCGGCGTTTGACCTGAAAATCCACCGATATCGGAACCGATGGCGATAAAACGACGGTTTGCAGCCAGATAAAAATTGTTCAGGGCTCCCACGAGGCCATCGCTGCCCCAGGTATGTTGCTGATCTCCAAGCCAATTGACCGGCGAATAGGCCAGCGGTACATAGGTTGAATCCGGTGTGTTGTCATCAAAGGGTTTGTTCATCGTGATTGCATATTTACCCGACCGTTGCAGCGTATACTCGTAAAAATCGCGATAATGCAGAGAGCTATAATCCTTTTTGGTGATGGTTCCCGTATAACAGGATGCTATATCGGGCATGCGGCGGTTTCCGGCATCGACTTTCCAGCCATCAATATCCATCATTAAAACGTTGTCCATTTGACCATGCCACCAGGCAACCGCCTCAGGGTTCGTATAGTCGATAAAACTACCATACCCTTTCCACCATTGATAAAGGGCACCATCATCTAAAAAGTAACCGCGACTTTTTGCATAATCATAATTGGGTGATTTTCCGTCAAAGGATCCATTGGAATCTTTTTCATTGATCAGGCTGGTAATCCAGGTAATCACTTTGATATCCATTGCATGAAGATCGTCCACCAGTTGTTGCGGTGTAGGATAGCGGGCGGGGTCAAAGATAAACGAGTTGTATTTTGTTTCCCAGGGGCTGTCCAGTATCACCCCACCCACCGGAATATCCCGGCTCGCGTACCCCTGAACCAAATCTCTAACCGCACTTTCACTATTATCCACATCTTCCCATACCCAGGGTTCATAAATCCATGCCGGTGGTATCGGGTTTTTATCGTCAACGACAAAAATCTCAACCGTATAGGACTGAGTCGTGGTTTCAGTCAATAAATTATCATCATTGACCTGAACAGTGAAATTGTAGGCACCCTCAGTAGTAGGCGTCCCTTCTATGACACCGCTACTGCTTTGCAGTACAAGCCCGTCCGGCAGACTGCCGGCGGACACACTCCAGTCATAAGGAGGGATTCCCCCCTCTACTTTGACCGTATCCGAGTAACTTTTATCTTGAATGCCGTTTAACAAATGGTTATTTGTCACGGTTAACGGAGGAACGGGCTGAATATCAATAGAAAGGATTTTATTGGCGGTATCTGCCGGCGTACTGCTGTCGATAACCTGAACGGTAAAAGTTTGATTTTCGACCTGTGTGGGGGTACCGCTTATCTCTCCGGTAGAGGTGTCCAGGGTTAATCCATTGGGAAGAGAGCCTTGTGACAATGACCAGGAATAGGGTTGAGTACCGCTTGTGGCTTGCAGCTGTTCATTGTAGGCTATTCCGACGTTGCCGCCACTCAATGAATCCGATACAATCAGAACATTATCACCCTGAAAACGCAAATAGTCAAAATCGGCATCTATGGCATTGCCGGTTTTCCAGGTGTTGACGATCAGTCCCACCGCCTGGCAAGCGGTACCGGAATAATAGGTTCCGGCCTCGCTCCAGATATCGCTTCCTTCTTCCCGATAGGAAAAGGTATAGATATTTTCCTCTTTTTCAATCAGCAATTCAACCGTGTTGCCGCCGGTATAGACGGTTTCCATATAATTACCGATACCGCTGTGATACATACGCAGGGTATTGCTGCGGCGGGAAAATCCCCAATAAAAAAGCTCGGTCTCGGAAAAATAGACCATCAACCCCGTGACAAAATTTGCATTGTCGGTAAAAGTTGAGAGCTGCAGTCGCGTCTCGACCTGCCAGTCATCAGAGTTGATATTGCGGCGCAGCTGTGGCGCCTGATCCGATGTAGACCAGTGCCAATAGATATCCGTTGAAGGAACGGATATGCGCAAATAGCCGTCCCATTTATCCGTTTTATGCGTAAAAGACGGACCCGCTTTTGGAATATATTGACTATATCCATCCAGGCTACCGCTGATAAACTCTTCATCCGGTGCGGATTGTGATCCCACCCGGACCGGAAAAGCCAACGCCACGAACAGTACAACAGATATTGCGAACAAGTAAAATTTTTTCATCATACCCAACACTCCAAAGCACCATTTAAATGAATTGTCATCATCCATTCTGTTTCGAGAAATGAATCCCTTATATTTAATTTAAAATAATCCAGCTTAAATGTAAGAAAAATCGGAATTTTTTAGCCCTAAATTGATGTAGATCACACTGGAATTGCAACTGTGAGCTGAAAATG
>CAZSOP010000225.1:0-7145 GCA_964608385.1 uncultured Cytophagia bacterium | reverse complement strand
TTATAGATAAATTCCCGAATGTGCATTTTGTGCTTGCCGGTACAGGGCCTTTGGAACAAGAGTTGAAAACACAGGTGAGGGCAAAAGGCCTGGAATCATATTTTCATTTTCTGGGATTTTGCAGCGATGTTGTTTCGGTTTATTCTATTTGTGACATCTTTACGTTGCCGTCTTTATACGAGGGATTACCAAATGTCGTTTTGGAAGCGATGGCTGTTGCAAATCCAGTTGTTGCCACGCCGGTAGATGGCACCAAAGAAGCGGTTGTTGACGGAGAAACCGGTATTTTGGTCCCCGTCCGGGATGCACAGAAACTGGCGGAGGCGTTGATCGATCTTTTATCCAACCCCGGTAAAGCTATAAGAATGGGAGAAAAAAGCCGCGAGCGGGTGGAAAGACATTTTTCCTTAACGGCTCAGGTCAAACAATTTCAGGATCTGTACGAGTATTATGTTAATAAAGATAGATATCATAGCCAGGATAACAATACTAAAGTATGAAGGAACACATATAGAATGCTGCCCGAGGTTAAGTGTAAATCCGGATTAAAGAGCAGCAATAGAACCTTTTATGAAAAAGTTCAAGGATGGGAGGAACTGAATGCACCAGAAGGAATATGAATGTTGCATACTCGGCGCCGGGCCGGCCGGGTTGGGAACCGCAATGGAATTGGTCAAGCACGGAGTTTGCGATTGTGTTGTGATCGATCGCAATCATACAGTTGGTGGATTGTCCCGAACCGAAGTGTTTGACGGCACCCGTTTCGATGTTGGTCCCCATCGGTTTTTTACCAAAAACAGAGAGATTAATCAGCTATGGCATGACACGCTCGGCGAAGAATTCATTCCAGTTGAAAGATTGACCCGTATTTTTTATAATAAAAAGTTGTTTAATTATCCTCTCAAAGCCGGCGATGCGCTGACCAAAATGGGTATTACGGAATCGATGCATGCCATGTTTTCATTTGCTCTGGCAAAATTTTACCGCTCTCGTGACGTGGTAAGTTTTGAGGGCTGGATCGTCGCAAAGTTTGGACGCAAAATTTATGAAACCTTTTTCAAGACTTATACGGAAAAGGTTTGGGGGATTCCCTGTAATCAAATCGGAGCTGAATGGGCAGCCCAGCGCATAAAAGGACTCGATCTCTTTCAGGTGATGAAAAATGCCTTGCGCTTGAACCAAAGGGGCAACATTAAAACCCTTGTCGATCAGTTCGATTACCCTCTCCTTGGCGCCGGGTATATGTATGAGGCCATGGCGGACAAGGTTGCTGCCAAAGGGGTTCACGTCTTAACCGATACGACCATACATCAATTTCAGCGCAACGATCGGGAAATTACAGCTATTGAGGCGCGCGATAGCGACGGCAATCCGTTTTTGATCAAGGCCGGACATTATTTTAACAGTATTCCGATAACAACCTTTTTTAGAATGCTTTCACCTCTTGAAGATGAACAGGTGCAAAAAGCCGCGGATTCGCTCTATTTTCGCGATCACATCACAGTTAATTTGCTGGTCGATAGCACGGATATTTTTCCGGATCAATGGATTTATGTCCACGCACCGGATGTACTGATGGCGCGGGTGGCTAATTACCGTAATTTTTCTGCAAAAATGGTTCCGCCCGCCAAGTCTGCGCTTAGTGTCGAATACTTTGTGTTTAAAGGCGATCAGGTCTGGAACAAATCCGATGAAGAGCTGATTCGGTTGGCTGTTGAAGAAATGCATAGGTCAACCCTGATCAAGAAAGATCAGGTCGAAAAAGGTTGGGTCGTTCGTGAAACCGAGAGTTATCCCACTTATTACATCGGTTTTCAGGAACCCTATTCAGTATTAAAGCAGGTGCTGAATCAGTATAAAAATCTCACTCCGATCGGACGAGGAGGGCTGTACAAGTATAACAATCAGGATCACTCCATTTATAGCGGACTGTTGGCGGCAAGGAATTATGCCCAAAGCGAGTCCGTTCGTTATAACCTTTGGGATATTAATATCGACGCAGAATACCAGGAGAGTTTGCAACGGCAAGAATTGAATGAATTCTCAAAACACTAGATTTGGATCAATGAGTGAGGATGCTTTGCAAAACAAAGATGTTTTTGCCGGCAGAATGGTACAAAATATTTATTTTGTTTTGACCACTTTGTTTTTGATCAATTTAATTACATCCCTAAAAGCCGGTATGGGGAATGATGAAGGCATCTGGAACTATATCGGCCAACTGTGGTCAAATTATTCGATTCCTCCCTACACAGAAGCTGTTGAGAATAAAACACCGGGGATCTTTTTCTTGTTTGCATTGTCCAACAGCTTGTTCGGCATGAATTACTGGTTCCCCCGCTTAATCGCCGTTGTTGCTATTGTTATTACCTCCCTTTTCCTCTATCGTATCGGGCGTCGCCTTTACAGCCATACCAGCGGTATTCTCTGCGCTTATATTTTTGGCCTCTCCATGACCTGGCGTTTGATGGATGGCCTTTATACATCACAGACCGAAACCTTTATGGTGCTTTTTACCGTTATAGCACTCTACAATTTGATACTTGCCCTTCAAACCGATCGATTTTATAAAAGGCACTTTTTACTGGTCGGGTTTTTTCTCGGAGCTGCAATTAGCTTCAAGCAAATCGCTATTTTCAGCGGTCTTTTCGTGGTTATCGCCTGTGCCTGGATAAAGCCATTTCGCCTTAATATTATCAGGGTTTATCTATGGATCGCTTTGGGGACGATTGCCTGTATACTGCTATCCTGGCTGCCTCTGTGGTTTTTCAATGTCTCTTTTATGGATTACATTGATGGCGCCTGGCTTATCCTGCTCAAGTCCGGAAGCTCACTGGAGCCGGAAAATCGTTTGATTTATTTTTTTGGTGCCTGGAAAAGACTATCCATCGCGCTTTTTTATCCATTTTTATTTCTCTTTTTTGTCAATTGGCGTCTGTTACTTGAGAAAAATATTCCGGTTGTCTTGCTGACGATATGGCTGGGACTTGATTTTATCGCTATAAATTTGTCGGGATATTACTATGGCCATCAATTCAAACATATTCTTCCGGTTTTTTCACTGATCACAGCAATTACACTTTCTGTATTGCTGGATAATCTCATAAAGGAAAATAAAGTCAGATGGCGGCTGCAGTTGTTAATGGTTGTTCTGTTGCTTTGGGCCCCCCATGGTGCATTTATAGACAGGCTCAGACCATGGCTTGCCGAGTCGCAAAAAGAGTACAGAGAATTGGGACTGTGGTTAAAGGAGAATACAACACCAGACGACTATATTTATATTTGGGGAGCAAAAGGAAATACCATCCAGGCCTATAGCGAGCGTCGGTCTGCATCTGAATACTTTAATTCAATTTTTGTTTATAATCCCGGTGCTTTGGAGGAACTTTTGAGGGATTTACGCCTAAACTGTCCGAAATGGATTCTCATAGATAGAGATAGCCGCTATGATACACCCGACTTTTTTACAGGTGTATTGGATGGTTATTCTCTGGTTTCACGCGAATGTGGATATGATGTTTACAAGATTGCCTTGAGATTTTAATGTGCCGATGAAATAACGAACAGCCGGATAACTGATGAAAATATTAATGGTTCACAAGTTTTACTATATCGAGGGGGGTGCTGAGAGATATGTTTTTAACCTCACTGATTTGTTAAAAGCAAAAGGTCATCAGGTTATTCCTTTTTCCATGCAACATCCCCGAAATTTTTCCTCTGAATACAGTGATTATTTTGCCGACTATTTCAATCCCAATCAATTTCAAAGCAAAAGTCCTGTCACTATTCTCAAAAAAGCGGCGCGGGTCATTTACAATCGCGCAGCTCAGCGACAACTCGAAGAGCTGATCAAAAAAACAAAACCCGATATTGCTCATGTGCACAGTGTTTATCATCATTTGTCTCCGGCTGTACTCGGTACATTAAAGGCTTATAACATACCGGTCATTCTCACATTGCATGATTTCAAACTGGTTTGTCCCAACATCGTCTTGCTCGACGGTAAAAATCGCGTCTGCCAGCTCTGCAAGGGCAGACATTTCTGGCATGTTTTCCTGAAGAAATGCTTTCGCAACTCTTATGGCGCGAGTCTTTTGGTTTGGTGGGAAGCCTCCATACATAAATATTTAAAAAGTTATATCCGCAATGTCGATCTTTTTCATTCCCCGAGTTTTTTCCTGGCATCAAAAATCGTAGAACTGGGATTGCCGAAAAAGCGGGTGAAGGTGTTGCCTTATACACTTGATGTCAGGCGTTTTCCCCCCACGACCAGCCATTCGGACTATTTTGTCTATATCGGCAGATTGTCGGTGGAGAAGGGGGTGTTATTTCTGATGGACGTCATGCAGTATGTCGATAAGAGCAAACTGTATATTATCGGTACAGGCCCGCTGGAAGAAGAATTGAGAACAGTTGTTCATAAAAGAAATTTGGACAACGTCTCGCTGTTGGGATACAAATCAGGGGATGAATTAAAAAAGCTGTTGTCCGGTGCCCGGTTTATGGTTTTGCCTTCTCTCTGTCATGACAACTCTCCTTTGGCAATTTACGAAGCTTTATCCATGGGAAAGCCGGTCATCGGCTCCCGCATGGGTGGAATTCCCGAGCTTATTGAGGACGAAGAGAATGGATATATCTTCGAGCCGGGAGATGCAATTGATTGTGCGGATAAGATCAACCATTTACAGGAAAACCAACAACTCATCCCTCTTTTGGGTACGAACGCGCGCAAAAAAGCAGAGCGTCAGTTCGACTTTGAACATCATTATCAATCTATTCTTCGCTTGTATGAGGAAACAAAAATACGGGCGAATCCAGCCTAGGAATTCTATTTTTTCCTACATTATCTCCCATCCATATCAAATTACCGTTATGTCCGGGTTCAAACTGGCACTGTGTTTGCATAAATTAATGGCAATTGACGCTCAGTTATTGTTTTTTAATAATTAAGGTCTGTTTTAGGGTGATGAAAAGTGTATCACTATGAATAGACAAAAAATATTTGTTTTGTTTTGAGACAAAATCACGTTGTGGAGGTTAATTGTCATGAGAGTTTTGTCTAGGTTTTCCTTTATTTTAATTCTTTGTATGGCATTGTGTGCATCAACGCTTTTGGCGCAATCGGAGAGCGATAAATTTGACGGAACCGGTGCACTGAGTGCAAGTTGGGATGCAGATGCAGCGATGGCGAAATTAAATGGTAGCTTGCATTTGAGTGCAACCGATGGCAGCTGGCGTTTTGCAGTGTATAATGCTTCATTTGAGGCCAACCGGGTTTCGATGCAGTGGGCGGCAGCGCCGGCGGCTGATGCTGACGGAACTGTGGCCAGTGGTTTGTTGCTGGTGGATGGGACGTCGCGCAACTCGAACGGTTATTTCGTCTATTACCATTCCAGCGGTAACTATTATCTCTATCGCCTGGAAAGCGGACAACTGCAAACTTCCTGGCTGGATTATTCTCCCAGCTCACCGGCACCAGCTCCTGCCGGTCATTTGCAAATCGACTATTGGGATGGTAACATCAATGTATATCTGAATGGAAACTTGAAAGCAACCCTTACCGATCCCCAGGGTGAACGGTATACTGTCAAGTACGGCGGTATCGGACTCTATCCAAATCGCAATAATGACATTGATGGGTTCAAGGTCGAAAACAGTGCCGATATCGGTGGCGGCGGTGGTGGTGAACCCGGTGGCGGTGGCGGCGGTACTGTCGTTGGTAACCTCATCGGTACCACAGATGATTTTTGTCAAACCGATACGGAAAAATGGGCCTATGATCCAAATGCAGTGATTACAAATTGTGAACTGGGTATTGATGCGGCTTCTGAAGACGGTTGGGATCATATGTCGGTAAACAAGCGCGCTGGTGCAGCTGGTGCGAAAATCGTATTCAGTACGGACAACAGCCAGCAGATCAACGGTTATATTCCCGCCGGCTTTGCTATTCTGATGGATGCGGCCTCTCCTGATGCAAACGGTTATTTGATCACCAAACGAACCAGCGTCGTTTTATATCAAATAAGCGGTGGTGTTGTCGGCGATGCGATTAAGAATGTTGCGGCTTCTCAGCCCAATCCGACCCCGGGAGGCTCGATCAAGGTTATCATTCAGCAAACCAACGAAACCAGCAAATTCATACAGTTTTATGTGGACGATCAGCTGGATGCGGAATTTACATTTGACAATGCAACACCGTTGGAGAATGCCTATATTGGTGCGGTACAATACTCGACTTCTTCCAGTACCAATTTGTCCAATATTACGGAATATACAACTTATATCGAAGGCGGCGGGGATCCGGAAAATGTGGAAATGGTCGGCGGAGATGGTCAAAGCGGTCTTATCGGACAATGGTTGCCTGATACGCTTAAGGTCAAAGTAACGGCGGAAGATGGCGAAACGCCGGTCAGTGATGTGGCCGTCGACTTTAATATTATCCAACCGCTCAATACCGGCGGTGCAGAGCTTGATGTAAATAATTTTCAATTTGACGGTCGTGTATGGGCTGAAGCGGAAATCGGAACCATGTCTCCCGGACTGGGACAGGTGGTTGCCGACAATCAGGCATCCAATCAGCAGGCGGTCTATGTCAATTATGTCGCCGGAAGCCGTGGCCAGGTTGCCTTTGAAGTGCCTTTCTATGTTCCGGAACAGCGAACATTTGAAGTTTACGCCCGCTATAAAGCGCCTTCTCTTGATGAAAACCGCTATTATGTAGAAATAGATGGTGCCAACCGGACCGTACGGCGTGATTTTGTTGCTCCCATGACTGCCTGGAACTGGAATCTGGTTTATCCGAGCATTACGCTGGACAAAGGAAACCATACGGTTGGATTTGTGGTTTATCATACCGGATGGTCAATCGATAAAATTCTCATCGTCGATCGCCAGTTGGGCTATACCCCCAGTGGTGAAGGCGGCTCGGGACCGATTTTTCCCAATTTAACCGACAACCGTGGTATTGCCGGTACATTGGTCAAATTCGGCACCAAGGCCGATACCAACGTTGTGGTTCGCGCCTCGGTTTCAAAGTCGGACGGTACCCTGTTGACTCCGGTTGATTTTGTATTAAATCCAAATCCCGGTCCCGCCACCAGGATGATTCAAAATCCGGATATAAGCTATCCGGTTCCCGGCTATGC
>CAZSOP010000224.1:0-7153 GCA_964608385.1 uncultured Cytophagia bacterium | reverse complement strand
ATCCGGCAGTGGGGGTTGGTATTAAATTGCTATCACCGATTGGACCGATTGAGCTTATTTACAGCCTCGGCAAACGCGATCTTTCCAAAACCATGGCGTTGCAGGACCAGATATATTTTATCATGGGATACAAATTCTGACCTGTTATTCAAACCGGACATATCCGAAATACCAGGGCAGGTGAAAATCGGGTTTGTCGACTTTTGTCCAGGCGTAGAGGTCCGGATGCTTTTGTTTTTGCGAGTCGACTCTGTAAATATTCATTCTCCAGTTGGTTTCCCCGGCTCTGATCGGTTCAAAATCGGGTAATTCGTGCAACGGAATGGCCAATTCTGCACTCCACCTGTTGTTTTTCTTGTCGACAACGGCTGCGTGTTTTAAATTCACATCAAAAGAGGTCAGTGTCCTGATGGATGCATCATCATTGGTAATCGTTTTGGGATTCAGGATAAGGGCATCAAAAACCGCGTTAAGGGGATTGATTTCAAATTCATAATAAAAATGCGGGTCATTATCAAAATCCAAAAAGAGCTCAACGCATTCTTCGTTATACATCGGCCCATCCCGATCGGTGATGGTGCTGGAAATATAATCATCTTCACAGATAAAACCGGCGTACAGGTACCGATTGTCATACAGTAGATAGACGGTGGTTTCATGGCGGCCGGGCTCTCCGGATACAGCATTGCATAATTGTAAGGGCATTGCCTGTTTCCATGCCGCATCGTCCAGCTTGCCGCTTAGTTGAATCGGCTTGTCGGTTCGTGTAATTTCGATTTCCGGCAGGAAAAGGGGTTTTTGATCGCTGCGCAAATCGAGTACCAATCCTTTATCCTCATGCCGGATGTGAAGCACTTTGCTGTCAATTTCTGATTCTGTAAATGGACCGCTGAAAAGTTTGTAATCTTCAAAATCGACGAGTTTTCCGTTTAGACGCCGCGGGCCATCGTAGGTAAAGGTCATGACATCATTATTCAGTGAGGTATAGCTGACGGTGAGGCTCTGTTCGAAGGTGTCATGAACCGGATTTTGTGAACGCACTTTAGATTTAAACTCATCAAAAGAGGCAAATTGTTGGGCCTGTCCTGCCTGCAGGATGCAACCGTTTTTCAAGTCATAGGAGCGCAATCGAAAACCGTGCTCCTCTTCAATCCACTCATAGGGTTTCAGAGGGAAAAAGCCGATAAACGTATTGTTGTCGCGACAAAATATCCATCCGGAGGGGTCTTTTTCCCGCACGGCGAGATCCTTTGGGAAAAAGCCGTCGATATGAGGAAATGTTGTTCCTTGCGGGATGTTATAGAGGACAATGATGGCGTCTTTGTGTTGAAACGTTTGCACATAGGGTGAACTGCTGGCCCATTTGCCTTCTTCGCCATAATAGGTATGATGATGGACCACCTGATCGCGGCTGAATTTCATCTCTTCAGGGAAGAACATACCCATATCGTCGGCACCGATATAGGGATGGACCGTGAACAGGGTTCCAGACATTCCTTTGCTGACGTAGCTTATATCCCATATGTGCTGCTGAATCGGTTGCAGAATTCCACCCCCCATCATGGAACCGAGGGCAAAGTCTTTGGTCATATAGGTGTATTTGTATACCGGTGGATTTTTTTTGTCGTCGAGCCTGAGTATATGCCGTACCCGCTTGGTTTCGGTATGAACGTAAGGTTTGTTTCGGTCGGTTCCGATTTTATAGAGCAAATCGGGAATAACGAAATCGCTCAGGGCTGCGGTGAGGAGTTGATTATGAAAAACCGGTTTTTCAATGCTGTTGAAAAAGAGCCAGGCCCAATAACTCATCAGCGATTCGGGGTGTCGTTGCAGGATCAGTCGCTCGGGATATTCACGGCTATGGGCACCGACATACATGCCATCGAGATGTTCGACGGCAAAATCGGTAATCAGCCAGTAGAGCATGGCCCGCGCTTTTTGCTTTAGCACAGGGTCTTTGCAGCACTGATAAAGTCCCATCATCGGCGAAATAAAAACCGACATATAAGTGGGCGAATCGAATTCTCCCTGACCTTTTGTAAAGGTCAGTTCCATCCAGGAGCGCAGCCAGTTTTCTGCTTCTGCTTTATTTTCTGCTGATGATTTGCCGGTGTACCATTTATCGGCCGGCAGGTCTGCAAATTCCTGCGCGGCCAGGTACAGTCCGGTATAATACATGGTCAGGTGATTTTCGGTATCGCCGCGATAAAAATTTGCGGTGGCCATATAATCGCGTATTGCGGTTTTTAGCGAGTCTGGCAACTGATCTTTAACGGCGCAATAGCCGATCATTAGAGAATAAATCTGAAACATGCCGACCGGCGCATTTTGGTAGCGATTGATCAATTCCTGCCACATATCGATGCCGGAGTGGGGAATCTTTTGATTATGGATGCGGGCGGCTGCAACCAGGTGATTTTTTTTATCACAGGTGTCCGCCCAGGCCAGAACTGTTTGCAGGCGATCTTTATAATCCTGTGCTATAGAGGCTGCAAAGAGTTGAAGAGAAAATCCCAATACAATTATAGTTGACAATATTCGTTTCATAACGGCTTCCCGGTTGTTGTTTGAGGATATTTTATTTAAAAACGAGGTACCAGACTTCACTGGTTTCGAGTCCGGTAAATTGCCATGACGTTCCGCCATTATCCGATTTCCACACTCCATCACCCATGGTGCCGGCGAAAATTTGCTTTTGATTCTGCGGATTGACTGCCAGAGCATGTATTTTTTTCATTTTCAGACCCTGATTGAGCGGCTGCCATAGCGCTCCCAGGTTGGTGCTTTTGTAAATACCGCCTTTATAAGTACCTGCATAGAGCGTCTCCCGCTCCTGGGGCGTAAATGCAATGGCATAGACCGTAAGAACATCCAGGCCCTGTTTACGGGAAATCCAGGTTTTACCGTGATCCCGGGAGATGAAAACACCATCGTCTTCAGTCCCTGCTGCCATCAGCTCGGGGTGTTTTGGATGTTGAACAATGGTTCTTATCCCTTTACCCAGCAGAGCGACGGGTTGCCAGAGGTCGGCGCCATTTTCGCTTTTATGGATGCCGGATTCAGTGGCGCAATATAACTCTTGCGGATGATCCGGATCGACAAATATATCGCCGGTAAACGTTGACGTGAGCCCACGGTTTTTTTCAACCCAGGAGCTGCCGCCGTCACTGGATTTAAAAATTCCATAAGCGGTAGCGGCATAAATCACATCCGGATAGTCCGGATGCACCGCGGTTTTCAGGCATTCTGTCATGGCCCAGCCCGTTGATATTCCCCAGCTTTTACCGCAATCGGATGATTTTAATATGCCATTGCCGCAGGAGAGATAAAAGAAACAATTTTCACCGCTCGTTTCGACCACGGAAACAGAGAAACATTTTGAATAATACCATCCATAATGTTCCCAGGTTTTTCCCAGATCACGGCTGGAGAAGAGGCCGATTGCGGGGAACTCGCTTTGACCGATTCGATAGGTAGAGGTGGCCCGGGTAACGGCATAGAGCGTTTGGCTTTGACTAAACGAGATATTAACCAGAGCCGCAAAGACCAATAAGATGATGACGATACGATACATGATTTTTCTCTCTTTGTAAACGAATTTTACCTGTTTTTAATTTGATTTGCCATAAATATTTTTTAGTTTAATAAACTACAGGATTTTTTGCTATGTTGCAAATAAAAATTTTTTTTGTGCCTTGGTCGAGGAACATTTTCCTGTTCCGGCTGTTCACTCTGAAAAGGAGAACGTATGACCAGAGCTTTGGTTACCGGAAGCAATGGTTTTATCGGCAGTACATTGGTTGAGCAGTTAATTCAGGATGGTATTCAGGTCACCTGTCTGGTAAGGAAGACAAGCAATTTACGCTGGCTGCAGGGTTTGGATGTGGATTATTGTACCGCCGATTTAAGAGAGCCGGACTCTTTGCAGAGAGCCATTATAAAGGCAGACTATGTCTATCATCTTGCCGGCATTACAAAGGCGAAAAATCGTGCCGGGTATCTTGCCGGCAACTATGAAATTACGGTTCAGCTTTTGGTGCTATGCGATCGTTTTGGACCTCCCCGGCAAAAATTTATTTTTGCCAGCAGTCAGGCCGCTGCCGGACCCAGCCGGCATGGAGAACCGGTGACTGAAACAGATGAACCAAATCCTGTTTCCATCTACGGTCAGACAAAGCTGATGGCGGAACAAGCGGTTCTGGATTATGCGTCGAGCCATGCAGCAACCATTGTGCGCCCACCTTCCGTATATGGTCCCAGAGACAAAGATATTTTGACCTATTTTCAGAATGTTAATAAAGGAATTTTACCGGTACTTGGCGATGGCAGGCAAAAGATCAGCATGGTTCATATAGACGACCTGATCAGAGGATTGCGACTGGCGGCAGAGTCGCGCGAGGCAAATGGAAAAGTGTTTTTTATATGTGACGATGGTGAATACGACTGGTTGACCATCGGAAAACGTTTATCCCGGATTCTCAATAAAAAGACGGTGACTCTGCACATTCCTTACCGGCTATTGGATCTGGTTTCTTTTTTTCAGATCGGTTGGTATCGATTACAGGGAAAACCGGCGCTTTTAAACCGCGATAAAGTTAAAGAGATGAAACAAGCCAGTTGGCTATGCAGCAATAACAGGGCAAAAAAGATTCTCGGATTCAGGCCCCGGGTTGACCTCGAAGATGGATTACGCGATACCGCCGAATGGTATAAAAAAGAAAAGTGGTTGTCTTGATCTCGATTATTGACTTTATATGTCATCAAAGCAAGAGGTAACTGTATCATTAGGTAAGGATTCATGATGGAGAAATTTTTACTCGTTTTAGTCACTTTTCCCGATCGAACAGAGGCCGAAAAATGCATAGAGGTGGTGCTTGGGGAGCGATTGATCGCCTGTGCCAATATCACATCAGAGGTACATTCCCAATTTCACTGGCAGGGGAGTGTTTCATCGGAAAAGGAAGTTTTGGTGCTGATGAAGACAAGGCAAAAATTGGTCGATGAGCTGATCAAAACGATACAGGCGCACCACGCTTATAAAGTTCCCGAGATTATTGCGCTACCCATCGTCGCCGGCGTTTCCGGGTATTTGGAATGGATCAAGGAAGAGACCAGCCGGTGATTCAAAAGCATATATTTAAAATAGCTCTGGTTTTATCTCTATTGAGCCATTTGTTGTTTTTTTCCTGTTTCGATTTTGTTAATCAGTTGTCAGCGCTTCTGCCTCTGTCGCCTGATTATGAAACTGAAGAGAATGCGAACGACCCCCTGGTTTTCGAATTGGTGGAAACGCCCCAATCCGCAGAGGTCGCTGAGCCGCCGCGTGATGCACGGTTTTTATCCGATAAAAATGCCCGTGCTCAGGACATGAATGCTGATGAAACCTTAACGCCGGGGATGCCATCCAGTGAAGGACAAACCGATTATAAGCTTTTTGCCGGTGAGCGGCAAGGTCAGCAGGGCGAGTCAGAGAGGGTGACCTCATCAGAAAACCAGGTGTCACCGGATAAACCCTCTGAAGAATCATCGTCAGACGAACAGCAGCGAGAACAGGCGGAGAGCAGAGGAGAAATCGTTGTGACGCCGCAAAGACAGTCCTATCAACCTTTCAATCCGGAGCTATTACGCGGTTCGAAGAGCCAAAGAGAGCCAAATGAATTTTCCGATGACATCAATTGGGACAATCGATCTTCGTCGAGCAAGAATGCGGGTCAGATTTCTCTGAGTACTTATGACTGGCAGTGGGCCCCCTATATTCAATACATGAAAGCCCGGTTAAGGGATCACAATTATCCGCCGCCGGCCTTTTATCGAATGGGAGCGATTTCAGGCGAAATCGATTTGAAATTCCGTATCCTGAAAGAGGGTCAGGTTGACAACCTCGAGCTGCTCGGCTATAGCGGTCACAAAGCACTGGCTGAAACCGCTCTGAATGCGGTCAGGGCTTCCGACCCTTTTCAGCCATTGCCGGATGATTTCCCCGATAAATATCTGGATTTGACCTGGAAATTTATATATTTCATACAGCAATAAACGAAAAACATGGAATGGAACCTTATGGAACAAATTATTTCTTATCTTTCTCGCGGCGGTATTGTGATGATTCCCCTTTTGCTATGTTCGGTGATCGGATTGGCGATTATTATTGAGAAAATTTTTGTGTTGCGCAAACGAAAAATTCTGATTCCGGAAATAGTTTCCGTTGTCGAATCCATCGAGACCCAAAAGGATATTGAATTGGCCAAACGAGTATGCGAAAAGCACAGAGGTCCTTTTGCCAATATTTTGCTGGTTGCTCTGAATTTGCAAGAGTATCCGAAAGAGGAGATAAAAGAATTAACCGAAGAACAGGGCAGACAAGAGGTGCGCTCTCTGGAAAAAGGATTGTCGGTGATGGAAACCATCGCCGGCATTTCGCCTTTGCTGGGATTATTGGGAACGGTAATCGGAATGATTAAGGTTTTTACGGTTATTTCAACACAGGGCGCAGGTCAGGCGAGAGCTCTGGCGGGTGGTATTTCCGAAGCGCTGATCACCACCGCCACGGGTTTGGTCATCGGTATTCCTATATTGGTCGCATTTAATTATTTCACCAACAGAGCTGAGAATTTCATTCTCGATATCGAAAAATATTCCACCCGCCTGGTACAAAAAATAAAAAGAATTCAGGAGTAGTGAGGAAAAGGTGCAGTTTAGCGAAAAAAACAGAAAACGCATTCATATCAATGTGACCTCTCTTATCGATGTTATGTTTATATTGCTCATCTTTTTTATGGTAACCTCGAGTTTTATCGAACAACCGGGCATGAAACTTGAACTTCCGGCCACCAAAAGCCGGCAGATTGCCAGGGTAGAGCGAATGGTGATCTATATTAATCGAGAAGGTCAAATGTTTCTTAATGACAAGCCTGTGGAGATGGTGAATCTGGCTGAGGAGATTAAAGCTCTGCTTCCCTATTCGGAACAAAAAACACTCATTCTTAAAGCCGACAAACAGGCGGAACACGGTTTGGTTGTAGAAGTAATGGATATTGCCAAACAAAATGGCCTGGAAAAACTGGTCATCGGCACAAGGACCAAAACGGAATAGATAAACCCCCTCCCGCCTGTTTTCTGATCATTTCAATACGTCTTTTTTCGCCTGATTGCCGCT
>CAZSOP010000223.1:0-7230 GCA_964608385.1 uncultured Cytophagia bacterium | reverse complement strand
CGAGATCGTTTCACGTGACTGGAGTTCAGACGTGTGCTCTTCCGATCTGTTATTGTTGCGGCCGCGCAAAACGATATTGACCGGTTCACCCTTTACGAGTTTGAACATCCAGGTGATTTTGTCATCTCTGTTCATTTTCAGATTAAAATAGCTGTTACCGAGACGTAAATTTTTTACCTGCAGCGAATCCCAGTACGACGGAACCCGGGGAAATAAAGAAGCGCTGTTTTCCGGGGCGTTGGCAACAAATCCGAGCATACCGGTAATAAGCGGATGAACGGTATTGGTTTCAGACCAGCACTGGTGGGAACAAACACCATTGGGCTGATAGACGAGGCCGTGCAAGACCTCTTCGGTATATCCCAGTCCCCAATCATCGAAAATATTCATACTATTCATAATATGTCTGAATCCCTGCTGCGGCCGGCCATAGCGGTATTCAGCCAGGGCGGTCCAGCCGCTGAACAGCGGCCATATACTGCCATAGTGATAGCCGCGCGGGTTGAACAGAGGTGATTCAGTGCTGACAATGCGGACACCCCAGTCGGTGGAAAAACGGGTAGAGCCCCATTCGTCCAGCATGGTTTTTGTTTTGCTCGAATCGAGCAGACCAAGAATCATGGGCACCGAGGGAACAATGGTTTTTTCAGTATGAAGAGAGCCGTCTGGCCACAGACCGAGGCTGAAAAAGTCTTTGGATTCGATATAAAAGTCCCTGTTCAGTTTATCCTTTACCTCTTTGGCTTGGCGCAAAAAGACGTCGACCCGGTCGGTTTTACCGATTGCTTTAGCCATATAAGCCACATCTTTCAGGGTTTGGCACCACAATCCGGCGAGGTAAAAAGTGGTATGGGCGCCGTACAATTTTCCGCCTTCGATCCAGCCGTGTCCGACTCGGGTATTCTCGATCAATCCATCGCCATCGGTATCCGTGCTGTAGAGATAATCCATAGCTTTACGAAAAGAAGGCCATAATTCACGAATGGTTTTCAAATCCCCTGATGATCTTAAATAATGAGCAGCAAGCATGATATAAAGCGGCGTTGCGTCTGCAGCGTCATAGTGCAATCCGCCGCTGGTACTGAGTTCGTGAAAAATCTTGCCGGTTAAATCCTGAAACTTTGCAAAGAAATAGAGTTGTTTTTTAACCGATTCAAAATCGCCGTAATTGTCAACCGCAAAACAGGACCAAACCGCATCTCGTCCAAAGTACCAGGCATACCCGGGCCGGCCGCTGATGCGATGGCCGCCGCCCCAGCCCCGTTTTGTTGTGCCCATACCGGCAACCATGGCCATGCCATACGGCGGTGTATTGACAAAAAAACGGTCAATGGCAACCAGCTTCCACAGGTAGCTCTTGTTAAAAACGGAATCCGGAGAAATCAAAACGGTCTTTTGCTGTAAAAACCGGTTATAATACGACACCATGTTATTATAGCGCTCTGTAGCTTTCCTGCCCACAGTGCGGTAAGCATGAACAGCCTCTTCTCTACCCTGATCGGAACCGCTAAATAAAATCCGCATGCTATGGTGCGCATCAATTTTATAAAGCGCACCGAACAACACTGTATTCTGCTGTAGCGGATCACCGGCCAGCTTGCCATTCCGGAAGCGCAGAGCTTTATAAGGACCAACAATATTTTGCGCTGGTGCTTCAGTGGCTCCCATCAGCCCATAGACCGATCCGCTGAAATCGCTGATGTGAACGGTATGGTTGGTTGTATCATAGCCGTAGTGAATAGGGCCGAGCACATTTTCCTTATACGGCCACATAAGCCGCTGGTCGAATTTACTCTGCAAAACCAAATCAATGGGTTGATCGCTGTTGTTTTCAATGAGAACATAACCGGCCGGTTCTGTTTGATCCGCAAAAACCGTCTCTTTCAGAATTCCGTCGGAAAGCGTATAGGTTCTTGAAAATGACTCTGGCCGATTCACAAACGATGAAGGCAGATCATCCAGCCACAAAATATTGCCATACATCAAAACACCAATGCGAAATCCTTTGAACAGCCGAAAAGGATGCACCCAGGTTTCATCCAGACCGCCATTTTCCTTTCCCATCACAAGAATTCGTCTGCCGGCAGCTTCGCAGTAGGTCTCCTTTGCACTGGTACGGGAAAGTGAAAGGCCGGTCTTCTTCAGGCGCATCGGATCAACGGATTGCGGCTCGCAGGAAAACGATTCTGGTTCAAATGGTAGTGGTTTATTATCATGTGCAAACCAGTAGGTCGGCTGTATATCGAAGGCGTTTCCCCGCAGGTATTGCAGAGAATTATTGACC
Organism: uncultured Cytophagia bacterium; assembly: GCA_964608385.1. Classification (GTDB taxonomy): domain Bacteria; phylum Zhuqueibacterota; class Zhuqueibacteria; order Residuimicrobiales; family Oceaniaggregativiventaceae; genus Oceaniaggregativivens_A. The sequence goes on along the minus strand of CAZSOP010000223.1, from coordinate 4,946 downwards.
AGCCGGATTGCATGCGGTTTTTGTAAATTCTCCCGATCAAAGTGTAAAAACCCGCTTATACAGAGGATATGGCCTTTTTGTTGGTTTTGGTATTCCCATATGGATTTGGTATCGTGTTGGTAGAAAAAGTGCTGTTTTTCGATGGCAATGACCTTCCCCTGCTCAGGCCACAGAGAATCAAAATAGGCGACACGCCAATCCATAAAAGAAGAATCGGTGTGCAACACATGTACACCGCCAAACAGGTCGGTAAAAACGGGATGACCTCGGAATCCCTGAAAGCCGTATTTTGTGCCCATGCCCTCTGTGTCGATTTCGATCTGACGCGCCTCCGGCGCAACGCTTTCGATTCCGCACATAGCTGGAATGTTACAGGCAAAACCGGAAAGCAACAATTTTCCGCCCTGTTTGTACCAATCGAGCAGGGGAGAAAAATCGATTTGTTTTCCCGATTTTTCCCATGCGCCTTTTTGCGGCACATGAATCCAGACCGTTTTGTGTTGTGAAAGCTTTTCGGCAAAAAAAAGACTATCAAGAGCCTGGATATGAAGATCGCAATTTTGCGGCACCAACGCCACTTTTTGCACTGTATCGGATTGTGGATTTGGCACAACCAGTACCATCTTGTCGCGGTTGGAACAAGCCGCGAAAAATAAAACTAAAAGTAAAACAAGACTCAAACGCTTCATAATTATCCTCTCATCGTTAAATACGATCGATTTGCCATTCCAGAATCCCAACGGTGTAACTCGATTGTAAATCGATAACCAGGCGAACGGCTGTTGTGGTTACGGGTTTGAAGTGAATTGCGTTGAACCGGTCTTTATGGACAGTATAGTCTCCAAGAGGTTCGACTTTTTGCCATTCATCTCCTCTTTTATATTCGACTCGCCAGGATTTCGGAACCCGGGTCGATCCCTTGCCGGTATCGTCATACCAAAATACCTTACAGCTCTGCAGGGTTTGCATTTTTCTAAACGAATAGCGAACCCATTCCCTGCTGCCACGGTGATCCCAAAAAGTCAGACGCGGAACCATGCTGTTGTTCGATCTGGCGGGTACGATCGCGTCATAGAGCGCTGTAATGGTATCCTCTTTATAGCAATGCGAGGCGGTTGCTTTGGGCATCACCAGTTCGTTCCAGGCAGTGGCATTTGGCTCTTTACCGATTTCCGGAAACATGGTCAATCGCAGGCGGGCACAACCGGCGGGAACCAGATACACGGTTTCCATCGCTTGATCGGACAAAACAGGACCCTTTTGCAACGCACCGATCATGCCGTTATCTTCCTGTTTCCATTGCGGTATGCGTTTAGCTGCTGCAGAGACCAGCAGTGGTGCATTTTGCAAACTAAACGGCTGACCGTTCAATACCGTATCCCTGTGCACAATTTCAAAAGCGCTTTGCGGCACTTGGGGATTCAACATCAGGCCATAATTCCAGTTGCTGGACGGAAACACCTCATATCCGGGCCATGCGTCCGAGTCTCCAAAGGCTTGCCATTCCTCCTCGATTTTAAGTGAGAACAGAAGAGGCCCTTTGTGTACCGAAATGCCGTTTTTATTCTTTTTCCATCTCTTTACATTAAATTCCGATGGTAGCGTCCATCGAAGGCGATCTCCGTCTTTCCAGATACGATCAATTTTCAGCCAGCCTTTTGCAGCAACATCGATAGGTTGTCGTACATTATTGATATACAGTTTTGCTGCTTTACACCAATCGGGAATACGCATGACCAACGGAAATCGCACAGAAGACCGGGCTGTAAATAACAGATCGATTGTATCTGAAAAGGGATAAGTGGTTTGTTGCTCGATTTTAATGGTTTTGCCGTTTCCCACTTTTGCTTTTACCGTAGAGGGTGCATACATTACTGCCGCGAGCCCATTATCCGCGGTCGCCATCCACAAATGCTCGGTAAAATAGGGCCAGCCAAAAGCGACGTTGTGCTGACAACAGCGATATCGCCATGGATTGTAGGAGAACATGTCACCATGATTCTGTATCAGGGGTGCCTTGTTTTTCCGATCCAGTTGAATCTGATTGGGCGCAGTGAGATAGTGCAATCCGCGCAAATCCGGCGTCATGGAAGCAGGTAGGGTATTAAAGGCGACCTCTTCGCAGCGATCCGCCCATATCGGGTCACCGCTTATCAAAGTCATTTTTTCAAGGCTAAACATCATTTCCACCATAGAACAGGCTTCAGCCGCTTGTCTGGGACCATAAAAACCTATTCGACAATTTTCATCAGCACCAAACATACCGCCGGGAACCTGGCCGTATAACTCGATAAAACGATTATAGTTTCTTACCGCAGCCCGCAAGTAACGCTGGTCTTTTGCCTGCTGGTAATACTGGGCAGGTTCTCTAAACCCCTGACAGAGATTAACACCATGCCAGGTCGGAATCGACCCGGTCCAATCGGCAGTGCGCTCATGAGTAATACGGGCGAGATCGAGCAACCAGGGTTCCCGGGTGTGATTGTAAAGCCAGTAGACCAAAGCGAGATTATCGCCGCCGCGCCATTTCTGCCAGCTGGAATGCAAAAAATCCTCCAGCGGGATGCTCATCTGCCACTTGAAATATCGCTTTATAAAGTCAATAACAGTCGGATCACCGCTTGCTTCGTAATAAGAGCGCAAAACGAAAAGCATGATCATATTCGGCCACAGGTCTTTATTCTTTCTATTGATTTTGGACCCAAAATAACCATCTTGTTGCTGGCTGTGGATAACCGCTTGAATCCATCTGTCCGATTCCTGAATAATCCGTTCATCATCGAGTAAAACCCCCAGATTATAAAACCCTCTGAGCCAGTAAGGCACTTCTTCCCAGCCATGTTCACCACCGCCGTCTTTGCGGGTCCAGGCATTGTCTGCAAAGGTACAAAAGTCGCTCAGCTCGGATAAATGACCAGTAAAGCCGTTTGCCATCAAACGCAATTGTGTTTGCAACCAGCCCCTGGCATGTACAGAGCCGAGTGGCAATTTAACCAGAGGTGTACTCTTTAAAGGAGGGCGATTGCAAAGATAGTATGCGTTTTGTCCGCCGGCCGGGAGCTGATCATAAACCTGCACAGAGATATCTTCGCCCTGACAAACGTGCAACAGTCCCAGTAACAGAATAATTGATGAAATGATTGTATTCATCGCTTTCCTCATTTAATTGATCAACAAAAGTTTGCGAGTGATAGAACCTAAAGGGGTTTTTAAGCGATAGAAATAAATCCCGGAAGACAGATTGTTTGCATTAAAAACAATCTGGTGATGACCGGCGCGTTGGCGGCCATTCACCAAAGTTTCTACATCCTCTCCCAAAACATTGAATACGCTCAGGGTAACCCGATGGTTTTGGGGCAGGGTATATTCAATGCGGGTATGGGAATTAAACGGATTGGGATAATTTTGATTCAACCTGAAATCGTCAATAGTTTGACCGGATTCGGATTGTGCTTCAATGGTGGTCCAGTTTTCAGCTTTTTTGACTGCTCCTTCATAATCATAAAAATAGTGCCACCAGTTGTTCAGTACAGCATCGGTGACGCCACTGTATCTGGGAATATGGCCGTACCACCAGCGCAAATACCCCAGTTGCGTACAACCCCATTCCTCGCAATTCACCGCGCGCGGTATATCGAACAGATAGGGATAGCGCAGCCAGTTGTCGGCATAGGTCTTGACTGTATTGCGATTGCCGTAATCATAATCCCGCACCCCATTGGGTGGAAAATGTATGTTGCCCAAATGAGCATTGCCCGGATTTTCTTTGTCATAACGGGTAAACAGTTCCCAGCTATTGGGATTCCGGGCATGATTATTCCAACGGCCATATGCGCGTCGAACCGCGCTCTCCATACGATGTCCGAAACTGTGAACGCCTTCGGGCAAGCCCCGCTCGTAATTCAATCCCATAATGGAGAGCAGTTTATGACAATTATTGCCCTTGAGCGGTGGAGAATTCCACCAAAAGGCATTGTCACCGGTGAGTTGGCTTTCATACATTCCGGCATAGGCCCAGGCGTAAACCCACACCTCATCTATCAACCCCGCCTCGCGTTTGCTGCAAAAACCATAATAATTCAGCATGGCGTTATAGTCAAAATAAAGCTTGTCTGCCTGATGCGCATCTTTCAGGGATTGCCAGTTGGGTTCATCGAGATAATCGGCCACTTGTTCGGGGGTGAGGTTTTCTCCATTCATCACGGTAAAGAGCGTGTCGTCATCATGGGTTTCAACCTCTTCAAATTGCACCACACCACCGGTGACCTCGGCAAAAAAATCCATAATGTCTTGTACCAGCGCCCGGGGATTGTTCCAGTTTTCCTTTTCATGTAATTTAACTCCGCCTGCTGATTCAATAACCGGGTTCTGATAAACAACCGCGACTTTAATCTTTGCCGGCTCTGCCAATTCCGGTCGAAAGTCCTGTAATACATCAAAAGGAGCGCCGGCGGTCAGGTCTCCCCAGCTCACCGATACCCGGCCGCTGCCGGTGGTTTTGCCGTGCAACACGCCGTCCAGAGAGACGGTCGCAACAGAGGGGTTCGATGATCGCCAGGTCATATCGGCGACCGACAAATCGACCGGATAGGTATTGCCGCTTTCGTCCAATTTATTCACCTGCATTTGTAACTCGGTTTTCGGCAACAGCTTGAGCGGTTCAGGTAAAATCTGTAGAGCGGTTATGGTATGCTGTTCGATGGTTTGCCATTCACCGAGAATGACCTGATTACCATCCCCTGTGACCTGCAGTTTCATCACGGTAGCCGGAGTAACGTCGACAATGAGACTATCCCATTGAAAAAAACGGCAAGCATGGCTATCAGCGAGCTTTTGCCAGGAGCCGCTTTGGTTTTCCATATCCTCCATCGAGTCTGCAATTTCAAGATCAAACGCTCCCTGGTTCCACCAAAACAGCCTGATCTTGGTGATACGCATCGGTTGGT
>CAZSOP010000222.1:3950-7241 GCA_964608385.1 uncultured Cytophagia bacterium | reverse complement strand
CGTCCCTATATTTACATGTGGCTTGGTTCGTTCAAACTTTTCCTTTGCCATTTTTTACCTCCAGGGATATTCAGTTATTCATTTAAAGCAAAGAGCCCACGACCGGGGTTGAACCGGTGACCTCATCCTTACCAAGGATGCGCTCTACCGACTGAGCTACGTGGGCATCGCCCTATTTTGCCTCGAGCGGGAGACGGGACTTGAACCCGCGACTGACAGCTTGGAAGGCTGTTACTCTACCAACTGAGTTACTCCCGCATACGTAGCGTATAAAAAAAATATCGGCTCATATTTTCTGTTAATTTATAATGAGTCCGATATTTCCGCCAGTGGGGAGAGGAGGGTTCGAACCTCCGAAGGCAATCGCCGACAGATTTACAGTCTGTTCCCTTTGGCCGCTCGGGCATCTCCCCATTCTCTTTCTTGTTGTCGAGCCACCAGCAGGAGTCGAACCCGCGACAACCTCATTACAAGTGAGGCGCTCTACCAACTGAGCTATGGTGGCCAATAAACAAGACAGCTTTATAATATAATAAAATTATTCTCAAAGTCAAGTAAAAAGTAGAATAATTATTTTTTTCTCAGATACATCAGTCAAAATGCCATCTGGTCGATTCCGGCGTATCCTCCAAAATGACACCCCTTTTTTGCAGCTCATCGCGAATATAATCCGACATGTCGTATTCCTTTTGTTTGCGAAACCTCTGACGCAGCGACAATAAAAGGTCAACAAACGGACCCGCAGCTCCCTCCTGCTCTTCAGAACGCAGCTCAATCCCCAACACATCTGACGCCAAACGCTGGTAAACCGTCCGAATATTTCGTAACAAAGCCAGGCTCGGCTGCCTTGCTTCCGATAACACTCTGTTGATGTCACGCGAAAAATCGAACAAGGCGGCAATAGCTGCCGGCGTGTTAAAATCATCATTCATGGCCGCCTCAAAAGCCCGGGTGTGCCGCTGTATCATCTCGCCGTTATCGCTGTCAAGACGATCTCCCGTGGACTGCGACAGCGCCTTGTCCAGCTGACGATACGTCGTATTCAATCGTTCAAGGCCGACCGAAGATGCCATGATCGCCTTGTCGCTAAAATCCACCGGACTGCGGTAATGACTCTGTAAAATAAAAAAACGGATTTCATTGCCGTCAAACTTTTCCAACGCCTGTTCCACCGTAACATGATTTCCCAGAGACTTGCTCATTTTTACACCGTCGATCAACACCATATTGTTGTGAATCCAGTAACGAACAAAAGGTTTGTGCGTGGCCGCCTCGCTCTGAGCGATTTCACACTCGTGGTGCGGAAATTGGTTCTCAATGCCACCCCCATGAATATCTATGGACTCCCCAAGATACTTCATTGCCATAGCAGAGCACTCGATATGCCACCCCGGATACCCTTTACCCCATGGACTGTTCCATTGCATCAAATGGCTGGGATCGGCTTTTTTCCACAGGGCAAAATCAGCCGGATGCTTTTTCTCCTCATTGACCTCAAGCCGGGCTCCCTCCTTTTGTTCGTCGATTTTCCGGTTGGTGAGTTTACCATAATCCTGCCATTTGCTGATATCAAAATATACAGAGCCATCGACGTGATAGGCATATCCCGCTTCCAGCAACCGGGTAACCAAATCAATCTGTTCCGGAATATGACCGCTGGCACGGGGAGAAATATTGGGCCGGACGACATTCAGGGCATCCATAGCCTGAAAATATGACCGCGTGTACTTTTCTACCAGCTCCATCGGCTCCAGCTTTTCCCGGCTGGCCCCTTTCATGATTCGGTCTTCACCCGAATCGAGCAAATGTCCGACATCAGTAATATTCTGCACATACCGTACCCGATAGCCGAGATAACGCAGGTACCGAACCATGACATCAAAGCTGACGTAACTCTTCGCATGTCCGATGTGGGCATCATCATAAACCGTCGGACCGCATACATACATGGTCACAAATCCATCCTGACGGGGTACAAACTCTTCCTTCTTCCTGGTCAAACTGTTAAAAATATGTAAACTCATAATAGATCCCGTATTTATATCCACAATATCGAAAAGGCTTTTACCGAAGCAAAACCACTGCATACGCGGCTGCCGCCTCTCCGCGCCCACAGCTATCCTGGGCTTCATTGGTGGTGGCTTTAACAGAGACAACGTCCATAACGATTCCCGCACTCGAAGCAATGTTGCGACGCATGGTGTTGATATGGGAGGCGATTTTAGGTCGTTCCATTATAACCGTTGCATCAATATTAACAAGCTTGAAACCTTTCTGCCTAACCATTGACGCGCATTCAGCCAAAAGGGCAAGGCTATCCGCATTTTTATATTGCGGATCATCATCAGGAAAATGTTTGCCAATATCTCCCAATGCTGCCGCTCCCAATATCGCATCGCTGATGGCATGACAAAGCACGTCAGCATCAGAGTGCCCCACCAAACCCAGTTGGTAAGAGACCTCAACGCCGCCGAGAATCAATTTACGATTCTCGCTGAACCTGTGCAGATCATACCCCATTCCAATTCTCATTCAGAGTCCACCCTGCTTTGAATAAATGTTTCGCCTACCGCGATATCTTCAGGGGAGGTGATTTTAATATTAAAATGGTCACCCTGAATCCATTCGATTCCGCAACCAATTTGCTCAACGAGTGCGGCATCATCTGTGGCGTTAATCCCCTTCTCGCGCGCATGGCGATAAGCCTGCATGATAATATCATAGCGGTAGGCCTGCGGCGTCTGAACGGCAATGAGGGCGCTGCGCTGACAGGTCCCGAAAACCCGTTCTGCCGTAATCGTTTTAATCGTATCTTTTGGAGTAACGCCGAGGATGGCCGCGCCGGCAGACTGTGCTGTCTTGATACTCTGTTCGATCAGCGCCGGACGAATGAAAGGACGAACACCGTCATGGATTAAAACGATATCGCTTTGCGGTGACAATTGACTCAATCCGTTCCAGACCGATGCCTGCCGGTTAGCACCGCCGGCAACCATTGCGTCCAGCTTGGCAACCCTCCAGTTTGAGACCATGCGTTCCCAGACAGAAAAGGAGTGCTGCGGCAATACGACTGTTATGGAATCAACAGCGTTAGTATCTCGAAACTTTTCCAGCGTTCGCAACAATATCGCTTTGCCGCTGATTTGCAAAAAAGCTTTCGGGGTTTGACTCCCCATTCGCTTTCCCGCACCGGCTGCAACAATTATAGCGTTGATATGGCGGGGTTGGGCGTTTATAAAATAGAACGGCCAAATAAAGGAAAAAGGATCGCGCAATCCCGATAAAATGTTC
>CAZSOP010000222.1:0-3940 GCA_964608385.1 uncultured Cytophagia bacterium | reverse complement strand
CGGGATTGAGCATTCATAACCGAGAACGACTAAATAATGAACATGGCATCGCCGAATCCGAGTAAATTGTACTTTTCTCTCAGGGCTTTGCGATAAGCCTTGAAAACAAAATCGCGATTTGCAAAAGCGCAAACCATCATGAGAACAGTTGAGCTTGGCATATGAAAGTTGGTAACCAGCCGGTTTACGATTTTAAAATCATAAGGCGGATAAATAAATTTATCCGTCCAGCCACCGCCGGGTTTTGACCATCCTTCGGATGTAACTGAGGTTTCCAGAACCCTCACCACGCTGGCACCGACAGCGATGACATTTTTTTTGTTTTTTTTGGTTTCATTGATAATATCAGCGGTCTCCTTGTGGATTTCATAATATTCTGAATCCATTTTATGCCGGCTCAGATCTTCGACCATGACCGGTCTAAAGGCTCCCAATCCGAGATGAAGGAGAATCGGAGTTATTTTTACGCCTTTTTTGCTGATTTTATTGATCATGGATTTATCAAAATGCAACGCTCCTGTCGGCGCAGCAACCGCGCCTCGTTTGGAGGCAAATATAGTCTGATAGTTGTTCTTGTCTTCCGGAATCGGTTCTCTTTTAACATAAGGAGGTAAAGGTGATCTGCCGATCTTTTCAACGATCTCGTAGAAATCACCGCTGTAATTAAAACGCACGACACGCCCGCCGGATATCGTATTATCGATCACATCACAGGTAAGATCATCGCCGATCGACAGCCTGTTCCCAACACGCACCTTTCTTGCCGGTTTTACCTGCACTTCCCAAAGTCCTTTCTCCAGTTCGCGCAATAGAAAAACCTCTACCCTTGCATCGGTTTTATCCTTGGTTCCTTCCAGACGGGCCGGAAATACTTTGGTTTCATTGACAACCAAACAGTCCCCTTTTTCCATAAAATCGAGAATATTTATAAATTTAATCTCATGAATGGATTCATTCTCCCGGTCCAATACCATGGTTCTGCAAGAGCTGCGGTCTTTGGGGGGATGTTGAGCAATGTATTTTTCAGGAAGGTTATATTTAAATTCTGACAGCTTCATAAGTCTTTTTCCTCCTTTTCTATATAAAATAGTATCTCCTAATATATTATTTAAACAGTTTTTGCTGAGAATGGTTGCGTTTGAGCTTAAAATGCTCATAGGTTAAATCAGTGGCCACTCTTCCACGCGGCGTACGGTTCAAAAATCCCATTTGAATCAAGTAGGGTTCATAGACTTCTTCGATGGTATCGCCTTCTTCACCGATTGCGACGGCAATTGTGTTCAAGCCCACCGGCCCGCCGCCGAATTTGTTGACAACAGTCAGCAGGATACGCTTGTCAGTCTCATCCAGACCTTTCTCATCGACATCCAAACGCAACAGGGCATTACGGGCCATTTCACAGGAGATAACGCGTTGACCATCTATCTGGGCGAAATCACGAACTCTGCGCAACAACCGGTTGGCAATTCTGGGCGTTCCGCGCGAGCGCTTGGCGATTTCCAGTTCCGCGTCGGGTTCAATTTCAAAATCCAGAATACGGGCCGATCTGGAAACGATCTGTTTTAAAGCATCCGCCGGATAATAATCAAGACGGAATGAAACGCCAAATCTGGCCCGAAGCGGTGAGGAGATAAGACCCGCCCGTGTGGTGGCCCCAACAAGAGTGAAGGCCGGCAATTTTAACTGAATGGAACGGGCATTGGCACCCTTATCGATAATGATATCGAGCTTAAAATCCTCCATAGCAGGATAGAGATATTCTTCAACCACCCGGTTCAGGCGATGAATTTCATCGATAAAAAGGACATCGCGTTCATTGAGATTGGTCAGCAATCCGGCGAGGTCACCGGCTTTTTCCAGTGCAGGGCCGGAGGTGATACGGATGGTACTCTTGAGTTGATTGGCCATGATATGTGCCAGCGTGGTTTTGCCCAGGCCGGGAGGGCCATGAAAAATAACGTGATCCAGAGCCTCTTTGCGTTCACGCGCAGCTTTGATGAAAACCGAAAGATTCTCTTTTAATTTGGTTTGCCCGATAAACTCATGAAAAGAGGTCGGACGCAGGGTGACATCCAATTCCTTTTCACCACCGAATGACTCCGGATCTGTAATTTTATCAGAGTAATCAGTCATAACGATTTTTTATTTTTCAGACTGGTTCGTATCAATTCTTCCAGTGAAAGCCCTTCTTTATGTTCCTTTAGGACGATCTCAACAGCACGCTGAGCATCTGTAGCAGTAAATCCGAGAGAGGTTAAAGCGATGACGGCCTCTTCGCGAATAGCGGAATCAGCACTCATGCTGGAGGCGACTTTTGAAGCCTTGTCCTTTAAATCGAGCAACAGCCGTTGGGCCGTCTTTCTACCGAGACCAGGTAACCGCGTAAGAGCAGCCTCATTTTTATCACCTATATAGCCATAAATCCGCTTCACCGGAGCCGCAGACAAGATTCCTATAGCCAAACGGGGACCAATCCCCGATACCGACAAAAGATCGAGAAAGAGCATCCGCTCCTCATTGGTGGCAAATCCATATAGTTGCAAGTTATCTTCCCGGACATGGAGATGGGTATAGAGAGTGTACTCTTGATCGATATCAGGCAACTGTTCGAATGTCGATACCGGGATATGTACGCAAAAGCCGACTCCGTTAACCTCAATAACCGCTTCAGATGTTGATTTTTGAACAATCCGTCCATTTAGAAACGCAATCATTTAATCACAGCTTCCATATGAGATGGTTTTCCATCGAAAGGCATGACAAATTGCAATGGAGAGAGCATCCGAGACATCCAGGAGATACCCCTCAAGATCGACCTGCAAAATGTTTTCCGCCATTCGTTTTATCTGTTCTTTTGACGCATTGCCATGCCCGGTGAGGGCTTGTTTTATCTCTCTAGGCGAATAGGAAAATATTTGGCGTTTATGGTTTAACGCAGCAATTATGGCTGCACCGCGTGCTTGTCCGAGTTGTAATGCAACCTTGATATTGCGGCTGAAAAAGACATCTTCAAAAGCAACATGAACAGGCTGATGTTGAAGAATCAGCTGTTCGGTTTTATCATAAATCTCTTTTAATCTCAGATGAAAATCCTCTCGGGGATTCAATCCGATATTCCCGTATGTCAAACAACTAAGATTATTATTTCCCTGACAATCCAGTATACCATATCCGGTATTTTGGCTGCCGGGATCGATTCCCAAAACAATCATTCACTCATTTGTTCCAGAATAGATTCATCAATATCAAAATTGGAGTAAAGATTTTGCACGTCGTCGTGTTCTTCGAGTGCATCCATCAATTTCAATATATGTTCAGCATTTTTGCCTTCCAGCTTGACCGTATTCGAGGGTTCCATGGTTACTTGTGCTGATTCGAAAGGAATATCATTTTCCTGCAGTGCCGCCTTAACCGATTCCAGATTTCCCGGTTGTGTGGTAATCTGGAAAAAGTCTCCATCTTCCTGGATGTCGTCAGCTCCGGCGTCCAGCGTTGCCATCATCAGATCATCTTCGGTGGCTTTGTTCTTATCTACCAGGATGACGCCCTTTTTGGTAAACATCCAGGCCACAGAGCCATTTTCGCCAAGACTGCCGCCATATTTCGACAGAATATGCCGCAGTTCTGCAACCGTACGGTTTTTATTATCGGTCACGGCATCGATATAAAGCGCCGCACCACCGGGACCATATCCTTCGTAAACAATCTCCTCATACTGCACACCCGGTAATTCACCGGTTCCTCTTTTGATCGCTTTTTCTATATTGACGGCAGGCATATTGGCCACCTTGGCCGCCTGAATGGCAGAGCGTAACGCAGCGTTGATATTTTCATCGCCGCCACCTGTGCGTGCAGCCACGGTTATTTCTTTAATTAGACGCGTAAAAATGCGACCCCGCTTGGCGTCTTCCTTGCCTTTTTTGCGCTTAATAGTACTCCA
>CAZSOP010000221.1:0-7251 GCA_964608385.1 uncultured Cytophagia bacterium | reverse complement strand
CTCAGCGTTCTTGGCGAGCTTGGCGGTTTTGGGTACGCATTAACCGGATGAGCCATTTTTTTCTTGAGAAAGTCAATATTTTATAATATATTGCCCCGTCTTATGATTGAGAGGATTATGAAGAAATTATTTACCATTTTAGTCTGTGTCATTTTTTTGTCTTTGGTTCTTGCCTGTGGCTCCGGACAAAAGCTGCGACAGTCCGATTCCATTTCGCGGAGATCGTATGATCGGGAAGCAATGGATCATATGATTGATGGTGCGATTGCGGAATTGTTGGGACAACCGCAAACTGCATTGCTGGAATATCACCAGGCAGCAGAGATCGATTCCTCTTCTCCGGGTATATATCTTGCTATGGCAGAGAATTATTATATGTTGGGAGAGTTTAAAAGTTCTATACGTCAAGTCGGCAAAGCCCTGCAAATCGATTCCGATAATCTCGATGCTCTTGAGCTATTAGCTGTTGCTTATGAAAAACTGGAAGCATATTCCAAAGCGTTGCAAGTCCTGGAGCGATATGTTGAACTACAGCCCGGTGATCTGGAGATATTATACAATTTGACGTCGCTCCAGGTCATCAACAAACAGTATGACAAGGCTTTTTTAACCTATAAAGATTTGGTTGAGCGCGGCCTCGAAGATGTCGAATATCGTTTGGGAATTGGTCATCTGTTTTTACAAGCGACTGCATTTGATTATGCGGAAAAGATATACCTCGATATTTTAGCCGATTTTTCCGCCTTGGAAGACCCCTATCTGGCGTTGGCCGCGGTTTCCAAGGCCCAGGGGGATACCACCCGCGCTGAAGAGTGGTACCGAAGGGCAGCGCTTAAAAATCCTGATTTCAACGATGCCAAAATGGAATTGCTCAATATTTATGAGAAAAATGACCAATACGATAAGGCAATTTCATTTTATCAAGCCCTCCTTGAGAAAGATTCAACAAATCTGAATAACAAAATCGCTTTGGCCAAGCTCTATTATCAAAATGGAGATACGTTAAAGGCAGCTCGTTGTTTTGAGAAAGCTGTGCGGGATCATCCCAATAGCGAGAGTACTTATTTGTCTCTTGCGTCCCTGCAAAAGATCATGGGTGACACTCTTGCCGCCACGAAAACCTATGAGCGTGCTCTGGAAAACAACACAACCTTTTTAACCATTAGAGCACGACTGCGAGATGTTTATGTTGAGAAGCAGCGTATCGGCAAAGCCATTGAGCTGTATGAACCGCTCAAAAAGGCAGATTCAACCTACGTCGGCGCAAACATCGAGATTTCAAATTTATTCATGCATCGAGGTGATACCCTGCAAGCTATTGGACAGATAGAGTCCCTGCTGCAAACACACTCACAGGACTGGCGCGTTCCCTTGACTCTGGGGCGTTATTACTTTCTTGTCAATGAAAATAGCCGTGCTGCAGGCCTTTTCAACCAGGTGCTTGAGCAGCGCCAGGATATTCCGGCTTTATGGGTGTTGCGTGGTATAAATTATATGCGGATGGATAGTGTTCAACAGGCGTTGGATAACTTTTTACAGGCTGTTCAGCTTTTTCCGAAAGATGCTGAAATGAATTTTTACACCGGTTTTCTGCTCAATCGGGAACGAAATTATTCCCGGGCAATATACTATCTGCAGGAATCATTGGACAGAGAGCCCGATAACATTCAGGCCATGACCACTCTGGCCAGCGCCTACGATGAATTGAAAGATTTTAACCAGTCGGAAGCGTTGTACTTAAAATTGATGGAGCTGGATCCGGAGAATCCACTGATTCTCAATAATTACGCCTATCATTTGGCTGTCCGGGGAATCCGGTTGGAGGAAGCCTTGGGAATGGGCTTGCTGGCCATTGAAGAGGATTCGGAAAATGCCGCTTATCTGGATACGGTTGGCTGGATCTATTTTCGCTTGCAGGATTACGAAAAGGCGGTTGATTATATCCGCAAGTCCATAAGCTTGCAGGGTCATTCTGCCGAAGTATATGAACACCTTGGTGATGCCTATAGTCAGCTCGATGAAAATGAAAAAGCCAGACAAGCCTATGAGAAAGCGCTGGAGCTCGATCCATCGAAAGGTCAATTGAAAATCAAGTTGAATTTGGATAAATAGATTGTCACACCGTTGAAATTGAAAGCATATATTTACATTGTTCTTGTTTGTATTGCCGGGTTTTTTGGCCATTGCGCTCATATGGCACCCCCTCCGGTACTTGGTATCAACGAAGAGCGACTTGAGGTTATCAAAGAGGCTCTATTTCGTAATTTTTATCATATCAAAAGCTTTAAGGGTTATGGTACTTTAAATGTCCTTACACCGGTTGAATCATTCAAAGCCGATATAGAAACATTGATTGATAATCCCGATTCGGTTTATGTTAAACTTGAAGCAACTCTGGGAATAGATGTTGGGAAGTTATTCGCAAACCGGGAAAAATATTTAATCTATTCTCCTCGCGAAAACACGTTTTACAGGGATAACTCGGCAGTTCTGAATCTGCAATCTTTTATTGGAATGAAATTAACCTTTGGAAATTTACTCGAGACATTATTGGGGCTCGAGTTGTTGCATGGGTTGAACGAGGCAACCGTCACTGCCGTACCATCGGAATCGGAGATCACGGTTACCGGGATGGTGGAGAATTTCAAGGCCGTCTATAAGATCGATCCTGCCAAAGGTGTTGTGAAGAACACCAGAATCTATGATACGGATAACCGGTTGATTCTTGCCGCCAAATACAGTCGTTTTATTCATAGCAAAGGGAGCTATATGCCCAAAACCATTCAAATAATAAAGCCGATGACCAAAGAATCGATCACCTTGTTTTATACTTTTGTCAAATTAAACGAGTCGATAAAACCTGAGCAATTTAGGATAAAGATTCCGGATAATGCCATTCGGGAAGAGTTGTAATATGTTTAAAAAAGAAAAAGCTCCCTCTTTTGACTGTAGTATTATTTTACCGCTTTATAATGAAGAAGAATCCATAGATGAACTGCACGGTCGTCTCTATAATGTTTTACAGTCAGCCGGGCTGACCTATGAGATTATTTATATCGATGACGGTTCGACAGATCGGTCTGCTGAACGGGTGGAATCTCTATATCAAAAACATAACGATATAAAATTTATCCAGTTTCGGCGTAATTACGGTAAATCCGCAGCATTGTCGGCTGGATTTAAAGCTGCCAGGGGTCAATTTGTCATTACGATGGATGCAGATTTGCAGGACGATCCGGCCGAGATTCCCGTATTGATTGCCAAACTCGAAGAGGGTTACGATCTCGTTTCCGGCTGGAAAAAAGTCCGTCGTGATTCGTTAAGCAAGCGTTTAGCTTCCCGGATTTATAATTTTTTTACTTCTGTATTCAGCGGAATACGGTTGCATGATTTTAACTGCGGACTCAAAGCATATCGCCATCAGGTGATTAAATCGATAGATGTTTATGGTGAGATGCATCGATACCTGCCGGTGATGGCCTTTAGAGATGGTTTCCGGGTTACTGAAATACCGGTTAAGCATCATCCGCGTAAATATGGAAAGTCAAAATATGGAGCCGCCCGGTTCTTGCGCGGTGCTTTTGATCTGATTACCATCACCTTTCTAACCCGTTATAAGAAACGACCTTTACACTTGTTTGGATTGATCGGCGCATCATCGGTTGTTTTCGGTTGTTTGGTCTTGATCGTATTGACCATTCAGAGAATTTTTTATCAAATATACCTGAGCAACAGGCCCATACTGTTCCTCGGTGTGCTGATGGTGATCGTTGGTATTCAGTTTATATCTATCGGGTTACTGGGAGAGATGATCACAGCTCAGAGACAGGGTTCAGATCATTATTCAGTCAAACGAACATTGGGGATTTAAGAGGTGCCGACAGAGTCTGGCCGGTTTATTCTATTTGACTTTCCAGGATTATAAAAGGGAATTTTTTTGTGAAAAAGGCATTGATGGTTACATATTATTTCCCGCCATCCGGAGGGTCCGGCGTTCAGCGCACGCTTAAATTTGTCAGGTACTTGCCGGAGTTTGGTATTCAGCCGGTGGTTCTGAGTGCCAGAAATGCCGATTACCCAATCTTTGATTATACACTCATGGATCAAATTCCTCCTCATGTTAACGTCTACCGGTCTTTTATTTTTGAGCCTTATTCTCTTTATCGCCGATTAACAGCCCGACAAAGGGAGGAATCCACGGACATTGCCACACTCAGTTTTTCGGAATCCGACCGGGCCTCTTTGGCAGAACGGTTATCGGAATGGATTCGCTCTGTTTTCTTTATCCCGGACGCGCGAATCGGCTGGTTGCCTTTTGCTGTTCTCAAGGGGATACGGGTTATTCAACGTGAGAGACCTGATATTATCTATTCCAGCGCTCCGCCTTATACTACTCACCTGATTGCTCTGGTGTTATCAAAACATTTTCGTCTACCCTGGATAGCGGATTTTCGTGATTCCTGGATCGGTTGGCTTTCCACGCCTCAATGGCGACCGACTTTTAGCCGCGCACTGGAAATGAAAATGGAACGCGCAGCTTTGCGCTATGCGCAGCGAATTATTACCGTTTCCCGCGGAGTTCATGCGGATTTATACAGCAGGCATTCTCACTTGCCGGCGGGCAAATGGATTCTTTTACCCAATGGCTATGATCCTTCCGATTATGGACGGGCCAAGCCTCGCGACCCCCGGCTGGTTATAACCTATCTTGGCTCTATGTATGGTAAGCGAAATCCACGGACTCTGATCGAAGCACTGGAGGTTCTATATCGCAAAGACAAAACATTGTCTGCGCGGATTCTCATTCGTTTGGTCGGGCGTATCGGAAAACCCATTCTCGAACGTATCAAAACCTCTCCGGTGTCCGGGCTTTTCCAGGTCATCTCCTATGTTGACCATGCTGAAAGTCTTGCCTATCTAATGGCAACCGATTTGTGTCTTTTGATTATCGATGATGCGCCCGGGAATGAAGGCATTCTGACCGGCAAGCTTTTTGAATATATAGGATCCGGCCAGCCTATTCTGGCATTGGCGCCTAAAGGTGAGGCTTTGGATTTAATCAAGAAGCAAAACCTCGGCGTTTGCATAAAGCCCAACGATGTCGACAGCATGGCCGATACTCTTAAAGGTTTTTTGCAATTACATTCTACCTATGGCCGCATTCCCAAAGTTGACTCTGCTGTAAAAGAACGGTTTGACCGGCGTTATCAGAGCGGCATTTTGGCCAATCATCTAAAACGATGTATTCTTAGAGGAGATATATGATCTCTAAAACGGTTGCGATGCTTCTTGAAAAGGAATTTCCTGCTGATTTGAGAGTGATGAACGAAGCGACGGCACTGCGCAATGCCGGAATGCGGGTTGTGATTTTTTGTCTAAACTTTGGAAGCTTGAAACCGATTGAAGAGATCGAAGAGGGGATTGTTGCAATTCGCAACGCGATTCCGCAACAGGTGTTCAACAAGATTCATTCTACGGTTGAATTATTACCCTTTTACAACCGTTGGTGGAAGCGGTTCATCCATTCAAGGAATGTCTCTTTTGATGCTATTCATGTGCATGATTTACCCCTTGCCCGTGTCGGATGGCAGCTTGCCGAAAAAGCCGGCGTCAAGTGGGTTTTAGATTTGCACGAGAATTATCCCGCAGCCCTGAAAATCTGGAGCTTTAGCCGAACATGGCCGGGGCGCTGGATTTATCGCCAAAAAAGCTGGAGACGCTATGAGCGAACAGCGGTCAAACATGCTGATCGGGTGATTGTGGTGACTGAAGAAGCCATGGATCGATTTATTGAATCCGGATTCGAAGCAGAGCATTTTGTTGTGGTTTCCAATACACCCGATTTGGAAAGCATGCGATCGATATTCTTTGAAGAGAAAGCAGGATTACGATTTCGTCAACACCTGAATATGGTCTTTACCGGCGGGCTGGGGTTGCATCGCGGCCTGGAAGTGGTCATTAAGCGATTGCCCGATTTGCGCAGGCAAATTCCCAACCTTAAATTATGGTTGGTTGGGGACGGCAAAGAGCGGCCAGGCCTGGAATCCCTTGCAAGGCATTGTAAGGTTGAGGATTTGATCGAGTTCACCGGTTGGCTTTGTTTTTCAGAAGCGATGAAAATTGTTGCCAACAGCGATATTGCTTTACTGCCGCATTTGCGAACTGAACACACCGAAACCACCATACCGCATAAACTGTTTCAATACATGTATTTAAAAAAGCCTGTTGTCGCCTCGGATTGTACACCCATACGGCGCATATTGGATGAAACCGGGTCTGGTTTGTTATTTTCAACACAGGATACGAAAACGCTGGACAGTTGTGTTTTACAGTTAAGAGACCGGCCTTTGCGGGATGAGTTGGGTATGAATGGACACAAGGCGGTAAAAACGACCTGGAACTGGCAAAACAGCAGTACAAATTTGGTCAAGATTTATCATGAATTCTTTAAAGAAAAATGAAAACAGCAGCCGGCAATATTATGAGGCGGTAGCTCACCGTACCAATATCTGGACATGCGCTCATAGCTCGCCGACCTATTATCAGGAAATGGTGCGGTATGAAAGAATTATTGCCGAGCTTCCCGAGGACGGTCTTGCTGTTGATCTCGGCTGCGAAAATGGGTATTTATCCTATCTCATGGCAAAGCAAGGATTGACCGTAATTTCCGTAGATCTGTCGATCAGCAGATTGCAAAATGTACGCACAGCCATCGCCGCGGAAGCACCGGACCAGTTGCAGAGTGATATTCATCAGACCGGTTTGCAATCCGCTTCCGCAGATGTGATCGTCTGTTCGGAAGTTATCGAACACATTCAAAAGTACCAACAGGTCCTTCAGGAGGCGGAACGGATTTTGAAACATGGCGGGATTTTTATTGTTACCGTTCCTTACAAGGAAAGATTAAAAAAAATTATTTGTCCGCACTGTCATAAATATTTTTATGCAGACGGACATTTGCACAGGTTTGATCGAAACAACCTGGCAACAGATCTGGAGAGGGCTGGTTTGACCATACTCAAACAAAAGCGTTTTCGGCACCGGCTTTTGGTGCATCTTCAGTACCATCTGAAAATGAAATACGGATTCGTTTTGCGATTTTTGGATCGGCTCTTATCCGCAATTCACCCTGAATATACATGGTATCTTTTAATCAAGTAAAAAAAAGTAAACTTTTTGTTGCAGGTAACAACTTGCTTTTGGTTCTTCCGAATAATGAGTACTTTTTTAACCGCTGAGAAAACGCCAAGA
>CAZSOP010000220.1:0-7260 GCA_964608385.1 uncultured Cytophagia bacterium | reverse complement strand
GGCCGCTCCGACAAGGTTATCATCGATGTGATCACTCTGGATTCAGAATCCTGTGCGCCCTGCCAGTACATGGTGGAAGCGGTCAAAAATGCCGCCCCCCATTTCGGCGACCTGGTCGTCTGGCGTGAGCATACCATCAAAGAACGCGAATCGGTTGAGTTTATGATGGGGCTCATGGTTAAAAATATTCCCACGATTTGCATCGATGGCAAGATAAAATTTGTCAGCACGATTCCGCGGCGCGAGGAACTCGTCAAAGCCATCCAGGATCGCATCAATGAAAAATTTGCCCTCAAACTGCGAGAGAAAAAGGGCAAACTCCTGGTGTTGGGAAGCGGCAGCGACGAGTGCGAACAGACCTGGCAAAATGCACAGCAGGCTCTTAAGGAACTCGGCAGTACGGTTGAAATAAAGCACATCAAGGACGAAAAACAGATAAAGGAATACGGCGTCGCTTCCACACCTGCAGTGGTGATTATCAGCGAAGAAGTAAAGTATTCCGGCAGAGTACCCTCAATTGAGGTGATCAAGGAATGGATCAAAGCACTGGAATAATCCCGACCATCATTTTGACTGGTTTTTTGGGTGCAGGTAAAACAACGTTGCTGAATCGATTGATTGATTATTACAAAAGCAAACGCACTGTGCTTTTGATCAATGAATTCGGACAGGTCGGTGTCGATGGCGTCCTGCTCAAACAAGGCAGCTATGAAAAGGTTGAGCTGAACAAGGGTAGCCTCTTCTGTATATGCGTTCGCACCGATTTTATCGAGGAGGTGGAAAGGATCGCCCGCGATATCAAACCGGAATTGTTGCTCATCGAAGCGACCGGTCTGGCGGATACCTCCGAAATGGAAAAAATGCTCAATTTGCCCAATCTGAAACCGTATATTAATCTGCGGGCCAGTGTCTGCGTTGTCGATTGTACCACTTTTTTGAAAATTTCCAAAAATCTCAAAGCACCGGTTTCTCAGGTCAAAAGCGCCGACCTGGTATTGCTCAATAAACCAGACAGAGTGGATAAGGAGAGAGCCGCAAAAACGCGGCAAGCGGTTGAAGAAATCGCACCGGATGTGCAAATAGTCGATACGCTCTATGCTGATGTTCCCGCCGGTATTATTGACCGCATCCGCCGGCCACACAAAGAAACCAGCGGTGAGGTCGGAGAAGGCAGGCCCGATCCGGTGATTTCGGTGACGCTGAAACAAGAGGGTGAATTTAGCCGGGAAAGGTGGGAACGCTTTATCGACACCTTTAAAAAAGAGGCGATGCGCACCAAGGGCTTTGTGACCATAGATGGTGATGTCTATTTGATAGATGCCGGTATGGAGGAATGGAAAGAACGTAAAACGGATAAAGCCAGGACCGGCGAAAACACTCTGGTTATCATCGGGCAGGAGATCGATGAAGACGAGATTCATCAGCGGTTCCATGCTCTGCTCGAATCGCCTGAATAGCATGATCCGGTTTATTCGTTAATATGCTAAATGTATGAGAGAGTTAAACAACAGGCGGAAGCGCTTGAAACCGGAGGGGCGGATGCTATTTGTGTAGAAACCATGAGTGCAATCGACGAGGCCTCTCTCGCAGTCAGGGCCGCGCTGGTACCCGATCTTGTTGATGCAGGTGTCAATATTATCGGCGGCTGTTGCGGTACTACTCTTAATCATAGTCGCGCCATTAAAAAAGCCGTACTCTCTTTATGAGACCGGTAAAGTTACCGATTAATCAATTCACCGTATAAATCTCCTGTTTATTTACAGAAACGGTGAATAATTAAAACATGGAGGAAAGTGACATGAAAAACGTTATTGTTTCATTTCTGACCTTTTTTGTGCTGACGTTTATTACCGCTTCGATCGTGGGATTGCTTTACAATCTGATCGCTCATGGCAGTTCTGTTGTTGATTGGGGGACGAGTATACGGCTGGCGATTATTTTGGGAGTCGTCCATGCCTGGTCGAATAACCGTAAAAAGGAATAACAACGGCAGTGATTTTCATTCTATGCCGGGGTCTATGAGATGAATGCAAACGATCCCGGCAGGAATAAATTTATACCGATTTCGCATGAGGAGATGCTGCAGCACGGCTGGGAGAATGTTGATGTTGTTCTCATCAGCGGTGATGCTTATGTCGATCACCCCTCTTTCGGCACCGCCGTGATCGCAAGGGTATTGCAGAACCGGGGTTTTCGCGTTGCTATTATCGCCATGCCGGATTATCGTGATGCCGGTTCGATCACTCTCTTTGGCCGGCCGCGGCTTTTTTTTGCCGTGACCTCCGGTAATGTCGATTCCATGTTGGCCGGATATACCGCCTTTAAACGGCTGCGCAGCGATGATCCCTATGTGCCCGGCGGAAAAGCCGGCCGTAAACCGACCCGGGCCGTTATTACCTATTGTAATCTGATCAAACAAAGATATAAAGAGGTCCCTGTCATTATCGGCGGCATCGAGGCTTCTATGCGCAGATTGGCGCATTATGATTTCTGGAGCAATACGCTACGCCGTTCTATTTTAGAGGATTCCCGCGCCGACTTGCTCGTTTACGGTATGGGGGAAGCACAGATTGTCGATATTGCAAAACGCATAAAAGCCGGAAAACCGTTGAGCGATATTCAGGGTACCGTAGAGCTGACCCGGCAGCATCCGCAGGCGCACACCCTGTTGTTGCCGGACGAAGAGGGTGTTTTAGCCGAAAAGAGGGAATTGTTGCAACTCTATCGCCTCTTCTTTAAGCATTACCAGAACAACCGCTTAACACAGCCGGCTGGTGGGCGGTATCTCGTGCACAATCCTCCGGCTGCCGTTTCACCGGACAAACTGGATCAGATCTATGACCTGCCCTTTATGCGCAAGCCCCATCCCTCATACAAAAAAGCGATACCGGCGTTTGAAATGATCCGCAATTCCATTACCGCACACCGCGGCTGTTTTTCCGGCTGTTCATTTTGTTCCCTTGGTCTTCATCAGGGTAAAAAAATTATTCGACGCTCTTTAGTATCTATTAAGCGGGAAGCGGATAAACTTTCCCGTGACCCGGATTTTAAAGGCCATATCACCGATATCGGCGGCCCGTCCGCCAACATGTATGGTGCTGAATGCAAAATCGACTGGCACTGTAACCGCGAAAGCTGTACCTATCCGTCGCTGTGCAGCAACCTGAAAATCAACAGTCGTGCCTGGTTCGACCTCATGGATCAGGTGGCGCAACAGTCCGGCATTCGACTTGTAACGGTGGGCAGCGGTGTTCGTTATGATCTCTTTATGCAAGTGGATGAAGAGCGGAATTTGGACCGGTTGATCGCACATCACACAAGCGGACAATTGAAAATCGCACCGGAACACACGCAGGCTCATGTGCTTCGCGCCATGCGAAAGAAACCGCTCGTTGAACTCGAATTTTTTGTCAAGCAATTCCGCAATAGCGCAAAGCGCCGGGATAAAAAGTATTATCTATTGCCGTACCTCATGTCCTGTCATCCCGGCAGCCGGCTCAGCGATATGATTGAAATGAGAAAAAATCTTAAATTGTTTGGCTTTATTCCGGAACAAGTCCAGGCCTTTATTCCTTTGCCGATGACGCTTTCTTCCATCATTTACTATACAGGTAAAGATCCGCTCACCGGCGAGTCATTTTATGTTGAACGAGATATGAACAAAAGACGACAACAGCATGATATTCTGCTAAAATCAAAACGAAAAAGGGGAAAATCGTGATATTTCAACAACCGGTTACCGATCTCATTAAAATCCGTAAATCCTGGCGCAGCTACAAGAATGAAAACCTGGATATTGAGCTCCTGCAGCGCATAAGAAATGCCATTGCGGGCGAGTATACCGGTCCCTTTGAAAATACCATCCGCCTCGATCTTTTCGAAAAAAAGCATATTGAGGAGAATAAAAACATTGCTTTGGGAACCTATGGTTTTGTTAAAAATGCGCGTTATTTTTTGATCGGCAGCGTAAAACCAAATGACAAGGCGCTGGAGGACTATGGCTTTTGTTTTGAAAAAGCGATATTGTATTTAACCGGACTGGGACTGGGGACCTGCTGGCTGGGCGCGACGTTCAGGCGCTCTGATTTTGCCCGGGCCATCAATGCAACGGAAGATGAAATCATTCCGGCGGTTTCGCCGTTCGGCTATACCACAGACCAGCGCAGCATACGCGACCGCCTGATTCGAATGGGCGCCAAATCCAAAAATCGCAAGCCATGGTCTGAACTCTTTTTTTATCACGCCCTGGATACTCCCTTAGCGAAAAGCAATGCAGGATTTTATGCCGTACCGCTTGAAATGATGCGCCTTGCTCCTTCGGCTTCCAATAAACAGCCGTGGAGAATCATTAAAAAGGACAAAAAATTTCATTTTTTCCTGCAAAGAAACAAAGCCGGCGATATTCATAACGTTGATTTACCGAGTATCGATATGGGCATTGCCCTGTGTCACTTTGAATTGACAGCCAGGGAACAGGGATTGCCGGGAAAATGGACGCAAGCGCAAACCGATATCGAGATTGAAAATGCAGAATATGAATTTACCTGGATTGATCAGTCGTAATCGTCTATTGTCATACTTTTTACAGGAAGGAACAGCATGAAAAAGTGGATAACGGTTTTTATAATACTATGGGGTGTCGTTTCGTGGGGTAAGGAACTCTATCCGGATACTGCTGTGGTCAAAATGGAGCTTTTTTTTGAGCAACCGGATTTTTGGCAGTTGCTTGCAAACTATAAAGATGAGAAAATATACATTCCGGCCGACCTGGTCGTCAATGGTGAAAAACAACTGGAATCGGTCGGTGTGCGTTACAAGGGCAACTCTTCCTATTTTGCTGCGGATAAGAAAAAACCCTTTAAAATTTCAACCGATGAATTTATCGACGGTCAGGATTTATGGGGATATGATACCTTTAACTTGAATAATGCATTCATGGACCCCACCTTTGTGCGGGAAAAAATTTGTTATGATATCTTTCGCCACTATATGCCGGCCAGCCATTGCGGCTTTGTCGAGCTCTATATCAATGGCGATTACTGGGGCGTTTACAACAGTGTCGAGGAGGTGAATAAGGATTTTCTCGACGAGTGGTTCTCCTCGGATGGGGGAAATCTGTACAAGGGCGATCCCAAAGGAAATCTCAACTGGTATGGAAGCGACCGGGCACCCTATAAAAGTCAGTATGAAAAAGATACCAATGAATCCGAGGATGACTGGACCGATCTGGTCAATTTTATCGATATTCTCAACAATTCCACAGAATTATCCGCAGACCTGCCGTCTCTGCTGAATATCGATAAAGCGCTTTGGTATCTGGCCCTGAATAATCTTTTTGTCAATCTGGATAGCTATATCTATTCCGGTCACAACTATTATCTCTATAATGATCCGGGCTCGGAGCGCTTTGTCCTCTTTCCCTGGGACCTCAATGAATCGTTCGGTGCCTTTCCACCCAAAGGGCTTTCCCTTTCGCAACTCGAAACCTATTCACCCTTTTCTAACCTCGGCAATCCGGATTTTCCATTGCTGTACAGATTATTGACGCTGCCGGTTTATCGAGCTATCTATTTGGCCCATTATCATACGGCACTGAACCGTCATTTTTCTGTCGATTCCATCATGAACAAAGTGAATTCATATCATACGATGATCGATTCATTGGTGCAGCGAGATAGGAGAAAATTGTATACCTACAATCAGTTTCTCACCAATACCACTGCGGCAGTGGTTATCGAAAATAACCGTACTGCGCCGGGCATTCAAACGCTGGTTCGAAACCGCAGTGACTATCTTGACAATCTCGATTTGTTTCAGGATTATGGTGTTGAGATTCAGCAGCTCGAAAGCGCCGGTGGGCTGCCCACAGCCGGGGAGAATGTTTCCTATCGGGCCGGCATCAGCAATGCTGCAAACGTTGCTGCCGTATATTTTTTCTACCGTATCGATCAGGAGCAATTCAGTCTCACAGAAATGAAGGATGACGGAACCCACCGGGATAAAGCCGCAGGCGACGGCATCTACGGATGCGATATTTACATAAAGCCGGGCAGTGCCGGCATGTCGCTGGATTATTATTGTCTGGCCATTCTCGACAACCAGCGCGGTATATTGCTGCCCGAGCTCGCCCAGCAGAAGGTTTTCAGCGAAGAGATCAAAAGCAGCGCGATGAGTAAAGTGGTGATCAATGAGTTTATGGCCGGCAATGATACTACCATCACCGATCCGCAGGGCGATTATGAGGACTGGGTCGAGCTTGTCAACCGTTCCGAGCAACCGGTTTCGCTGCAGGGAATGTTTCTCAGCGACGATCCGGCGGATACGCGCAAATGGATGTTCCCGAATGTGACTATTCCGGCTTACGGATATCTGCTTGTCTGGATGGATGAAGATGTCGAGGATACACCCGGATTGCACGCATCGTTCAAGCTCTCCAAGGATGGTGAATATATCGGCCTCTATGACGATGATGGCGATGACAACAAGCTGCTCGATTCCTACACTTTTGGCGAAATCGATGATGATGTATCGATGGGGCGCTCACCGGATGGGGAGGGGGGATTTGTTCTCTTTACCAACCCGACACCGGGTCACCGTAATATCGATCTCACCACTGTTTCCAATACAGAGGTAAAGCCGCATGTTTTCAGGTTGTTTCCCAATTATCCCAATCCCTTCAACGCCGGCACGACCTTTTCGTTTCGACTGCAACGAGCTGTACATGTTGAGCTCTCTGTTTTTGATTTACGGGGAAGACATGTGGTTGAATTGATCAATCAACAATTTTCCGCCGGTGAACACCAATTTAGCTGGCGGGGGCGGGATAAAAAGGGTTTGGCTCTGCCCAGCGGCACCTATTTTTATCATTTTCGCGTCGGTCGGTTTCAGCAGAGCGGCAAACTGGTTCTGCTGCGGTAAGGAAGATAATACATTCCCGGAAAAACAAACCCGTTCAACCGCCGGGTGTTGCGCGACAGCGCATCCCCCGGGGGTTTGACCGCCCTGCGCCCCAACATGGGGATTGTTCCGTAGGATGTCGTTGTAATAAACGAGATTTATTGTTCGTCTCGGGTTTTTTTCATAGCCACGCGCTTTAGCGCGTTGCTATTGGGTCCCCGGATATAATCCGGACTTTAGTCCGGCGAGGAAAGAGGAAAATTTTGGCTCATCCGGTTAATGCGTACCCAAAACCGCCAAGCTCGCCGAGAACGCTGAGAAGAGATATTTTCAATGACTTATTCATCCTCGATATAATTATTA
>CAZSOP010000219.1:0-7314 GCA_964608385.1 uncultured Cytophagia bacterium | reverse complement strand
GAGGGTATAGAGCGCGTATGAGATTAAACAGGCGGAGGTTACCGTATTGATCATCTGATTTAACAGTTCTATAGAGTATTTTTTCAGCGTCTTTCGTGTTTTTTCAGCATTTTGTCCAAGGGCGATGAATTCCGAACGTCGTTTATTGATTGCTAAAAACAAGGCTAGAAACGTTGTACAGATAATTAACCAGGAAGAAAGCTTTTCGGAAATAATAATCGTTCCGCCAATAGCCCGTAACATAAAACCAGACGCAATAATAAGCACATCGAGTATGATAACATGTTTCAGGACAAATGAATACCCAAAGGTCAAAACCAGATATGTTGCCAAAATAAGCGTGAATGGCTTGCTGATCGCAAAACTGCCGCTAAAAGTCGCAATTAACAATATAACCGCAGTAAAAATTGCATTGGCAGGTGAAATTTTGCCCGCTGCAATAGGTCTGAACCTCTTTTTGGGATGCTGCATATCGCGTTCCCGGTCTACAACATCATTGATTAAATAACCACTGCTGGAAACCAAACTAAAGGCGATAAAAGCAAATACCGCCAGTAAAATCTTTTCTGCAATAAATATATCTTCGGCGAAAAAAAGCCCGGCAAAGACAATAACATTTTTAGTCCATTGCTTTAGCCGTAGGGATTGAAATAGATGTTTCAGCATTGATATTCTTTCCTATAAATTTAGCACAGATGCATTAAATCGATTTTTTTATTTTATCAGCACAAGTTTTCTACTTTTGTCAAATTCATCTGTTTTCATTCTATAATAATAGGTTCCCGTAGGAACTTTCATGCCGCTATCATCACAGCCGTTCCATACGACACAATAAGAACCTCGTTGGTAGAATCCATTTACCGGCGTTCGAATCCTTTGACCGGAAGCATTATAGACGCTGATATTGATCCAGGTCGCTTTGGGAACGGCAAACGGAATCGTCGTTTGTGGATTAAAGGGATTGGGATAATTCTGCATCAGGGCATATTGCACCGGAACCTCTGCTTCGAAGATGACCCTGGTCTGGACATCTAAATACCAGGAATGATCAATCCATATCGTTCCATCTGAAACCCGAACACGCACTCTGTAATGGCCGTCTCTTCTTGCAGTCGGCTCAAGGTTAAAATCGGAGCCATGGTGAACCAGCGAATCATCTATAAACCAGCGAAACACGAGAGAATCCTGATCTGGATCCGAAGCTTTTATTTCAAAATATACAGGATCCGTTGCCGTAATATGTAGCAGACTGTCTGCCGGAAAAATATAAGTAATATGAGCCGGCCGGTTCTTGTTCAACACCGTAATAACCAATTGTTTCTCCTTCTTGGCACCATATTGATCGATTACCTGAAGATGCAAGGTATAATCTCCCTGTTGTGTCCAATCCGGCCGCCAGGAAAAATGTCCGGTTGTGGAATCAAATTCAGCACCATCAGGGAGATGATCAACCAAAAGTGCAACAGAGTCACCATCCGCATCTGATGCAGTGATGGTAAACTCCAGAAGCTGATCCTCTTCAATACTCGTATCTGCAGGGCATGCAATCGTTGGGGTCGTATTTTCGGATAAAACGGCCCGGAATTCCGCCTGTATCATTTCATCGTCCGCAATCCAGGCCAGTAATTTTTGTTCACCTTGGGTTCCCAATTGCCAGCAACAGGCAACCTTTCCTTCACGATCACTAAATGCGGAATCAACCTTACATAGCGTGCCGCCTCCGGATAATACCCTGAATTTAATCAATTTACCCTTTACGGGTTGATTGCGATTATCCATTACCTGAACGACCAGAGGGTCGGGCAGGGGCGTGCCGGGACGGCCACCCTGGTCGTTGCCGCCGGCAATTCGCAATTGAGCAACCTGATAAGGCTGAATGGTAAATGAAAATTCTGCCGGCGTTGCCAGCCCCTGAGCAAGAGCATGAATGATACCTTCACCGGGCGAGTCACCTAACATAAAAGATACTTTTGCTTTTCCTTCCTGGTCAGTGGTATCGCAGCTGCTTTGATAAAAAGATCCACTCCCCGATTGAAGCGCATATTGCACCGGAATTCGACAAAGGGGTTTATCATTTTCATCTTTTACGCAAACTTGCAAAGGTTGTAATAGCAGGGTATTTGACAAGCCCGCCTGATTATCCCCGTTGATTTTATCAATGGTCACCGGGATCGGCAGAACGGCCGTGGCGGAAAAAACAAGAGGATCAAAGCTTTTATACCTTACCTCGAGAGAATGCTGACCCGGTTGATCGCTCATTTTCCAGGAATAATGAAAAAACCCCTGTTCATCCACTTGCAGCATAACCGGTTCAGTTTTTTGACTGTCCGGGAGTTGAATCTGAATATTGACTTTACGATCAGCCACGGGGTTGTCGAATGAATCCACCACGGCAAAGACCAGGGTGGAATCCAGATATTGACAAACAAAACCTTCCATTTGCGTTGATGAAAAAGCGGCGAGATGATGAGTCGCGCCGGGCTTGAACACAATGCGTTCTGAATCCGCCGTTGCCGGCTGATTTTTATATAAAGGCCACAGCTTGTATTCTCCGGCGACGAGTGATTTACAATAAGCGACCATCTGCCCATACTCGTTTGTGGCCGAATCGCCGCGAATGCTGATTAGGGGGTATTCAGAATTGAGGCCCAAGTCGAGTTTTGCATCCGGAACCGGATTGTCATATTCATCCCGCATCGTCACGACGATTCGGGATGAATCGCTTCCATTTGCGACATGAGGAGATGTCGCTTCTATCGTAGAGTGCGTAAGTGAAGGATGCTTTCCAACGATATAAACAGATATATATAAAGGGGATTTCGTCAAATGGACGTTTTGATGCATACTGGTCACTTTGATCAAAACCTGACCAGCTTGGTTATTCGTACTCAAGTCAGGGCTGACAAAACCATAGGGGTCAGTTGAAAGCGTGATTTCTGCATTACCCTTAAAATTTGCATCGCCTTTGATGATTTCAAAGTCAACAGGATGGTCATAGATCGCATATCCAAGAGAATCCGTCACCTGAATCTGTATGGACCCGGACAATGCGGAATCCGGGGCTATTGTATAGGTATCCTGTGATAAGAGCTGCAGCACAACAGGAGAACGGGATTTCACCTGAGCCGTTAGCCTGAGCGGTGATCCCTGCAAGGTTCCCGCTGTAACCGTTACTGCTTGTTCGCCGGTTTTGCTTCCGAGTTTCCATTCAAATTGAATGATACCTTGATCATCCGTGATTAAAGTCAGCGAATGTTTACCATTAATCAGGCCACTGCCATCCGTCTCTGCAAAGACGGCGAAATTCTTCACCGCTTGTCCACTTGATTGTTTTACCGCTATAGTAATGGAATCGCGGATAGCGGTATTCCGGTTTCCTCTAAAGGGGGTATCATTCAGACAAACCACCTCGTAGGCATCCGGATGTTTTGCTGTTGCCGAAAAAGTCACAAAGAGCTCCGGCTGATCCGGCAAATAGGCAATAACGTTTTGCTCAAGGCCGGCTATTGGACCCAAAATCCATTCACATTTTGCCAGTCCATTGGTATTTGAAACAGCCCTGTAAAGCGAGTCCGTACCGACCTGGCCGGCACCTGATTTAACCTGGAAATAAACGTCGGCACTGGGAACGGGATTATTGAATTGATCGTAGACGTTGACCACAAGTGAATCGCCAAGGGCTTGATTGATAAATCCGTTTTGGTCATCTCCATCATATTTGAACAGGGAAACCGGCTCACCCGGCTGTGCAAATAGTCGCAGGGTATCCGGAGAATTCAATAAATGGCGGCCTTCGCTTTTCGATTCGACGATCAATGCGTTTACCATAGAGACCGATGGTCCCAATTTCCAGGCCACGGCCGTATATCCGGAATCACCGCTTACAACAGTAAGAGAATCCGAGTGGATATGATTTAGTTTGCCATTACCGGAAGCGATTCGAAAAGTAACCGGATGTCCGGCTTGTCCCTCTCCGTATCCATTTTGCACCTGGTAGCGAACAGAGTCGCTGAGAAATGACCCCGCTTTTCCCTGTAAAGAAAGTTGCTCATCCCGTTTTAGCAACGCCGGTCCTTCCGCCATCAAATGACAGGTAAAGGTTAACGCCTGGCCCGAAAGCATCGGGCTGTGTACTTTAATGGTCTGTTCGATACTCGCACTGCCGGGAATGAAATAAAGTTTTCCCTCACCCTGTAGATTTGAATAAATGGTAAGGGTATCTTCCTGGTTTGAAAGAAAGGAACCTCCTCCTGAAAGAACCCTAAAATGAAGCGGAACACCGGCGAGATGTTCACTTTTATCGTCACTTATAATGCGAACGCTCAAAGGTTTGTCCAGTGCGGAACCGATGAACCCGGTTTGATCATCACCTCCGGTTTTAACCAGACTGGATGGCTTTGTAAAAAAGAGACGTATTTTTGCCGGTGCGGAATAGGTCTGAAACACAGAGCCATCCAATAACTGAACTTTAACATCGCAACTATCGCGATCCCGAAGACCAAAATGCTGCACAGGATCGTCCTGGCTGAGATATCCATAAGCAGACTGGACTTGTTTATAACCGATCAAGTGCTCCATATCGTTCATATGCCCGGCTTCGAAGACCCATACTTTACTGCCAAAAGCACCCATATCCCCTTTGGAACCGCGACCGAATATTTTTATCCAGTTAAAGCCGTCATCGGTTCGGTTTTCCAAAAGATGGTTGGAAAAACCTGAATCCCTGCCTTTATTGGCATCAACGAAATAAACATCAAGGTCTCCGTCATCATCAACATCTGCGACCGCGCCGGCTCTGGGATCGATAACCCGGACTTCTGCCCCGGTTCCCGACACATAATTAAATCTTCCATTTCCGTCATTCAAAAAAACTTTTACTGCCACCCAGTCTGCCCGTCCACTATAAGGAAGAACCATCATGTCCAGGTCGGTATCGTTATCCATATCGAATAACAAGACTGAAAAGCCGTCCTGAGGTATTTTATGAACATCGGTAACATCTGTGAAATGACCATTTCCCTGATTCTCAAAAATCTTCATATCCTGCTTCCACGATTTTATTGTGTTTGACAGGAAGAGATCCAAATCTCCATCGTTGTCGTAATCAGCAAAGGTGGATCCGTTGCTGTTGTTAAAATAAGCATCTGTTCTCTCATAGTAAACACCTCGTTCACGGGTTTTGTCGGTAAAGTGACCGGTACCGTCATTAATCATCAACTGATTATGGGCATCATAGACTGCGGATCCATAATTACGCCGGCTGATGTAGACATCAATATCACCATCATTGTCGACATCGATCGCTGATATCCCTTGCACACCTTCGCCGATTCGAACCATATCCTTGCCGGTCAAGCCATATTCGTTATCCGGATCAGCGGTAAAGGTTCCATCTCCATTGTTCATGTATAATTCATGGGGTTCAGCATCATCTTCAATTCTGTAATTTCGCCAGTTGACAGCATACAAATCCATAAAACCGTCACTATTCGCATCAAAAGCGCAGACACCCCGGGTACCGCGTCTGGTAAGATAGGTCTCGCCGTTATAGAGTATATTGTCACTAATATCGTTAAAAAATCCCAACCCGTTATTTTGATAAATACGATTCTTTATATCGGTGGTACCGTTGAAAACATCATAATCACCGTCATTATCAATGTCAACAAATACAATACCATGGCTGCCGGTATCCCAATAGCGATCCTCAAGGCCGCGTTCAACCGCTTCCTCGGTATAGGGTCCGCCTCTTTGACTCATATATAACAACTCCGGCAATACTCGGGCAGCGTCCATGCGCATGGCATTGGAAACATACATATCGGGTAGCGTATCATTGTTGATATCGGCAAAAGCGATACCATGTCCATAGCAAAAGCCGCCCTGGTAGAAAAATCCTCTTGCTTTTTTTTCATAGCTCACATCTTTAAAACGAACTCTGGCGGCTAGAGAGGTGATCAACATAAGAAAAATAAAAACAGCAAGAGCGCATCTATTTTTTAGCATCTATATTTTCCTGATTTCAGAAAAAATCTATTATTTGATCATAATCAATTTCTTTTGCGATTTAAAGTCTGTCGTGTTCAACCGGTAATAATAGATTCCGGAAGGCATTCGATTGCCCCTGTCATCACAACCATCCCATGAAACCGTCCAGGTACCGGCAGCAAAGGTCTGATTTACAAGCGTCCGTATCTTTTGACCAAATGTATTGTAGATCGACAGTTCAACATGACCGGATTCCGGAAGGGCAAAACGGATGGTGGTAGAAGGATTAAATGGATTTGGATAATTCTGTTCCAGATGATAAAAGTGCGGCTGCTGATCTGTTTGCGAAACAGATGTAAGCAATCGCAGAAACCACTGCTTTTCAATGTTGCTTTTCCCATCCGAAATTCTGACTTTAACACTTGAGCTCGCCGGATAGGCTGTTGTGGGAGTTATAGAAAATGCAGATTCAGATCCCACAGGCATATCATTGAACAACCACTGGTATTTGATTTCATCTCCGTCAAGATCATGGGCCATGACCTCAAATTGCAGGGTGTTTCCATAGCCGGCAACAATCATACTGTCTTGAGGTGCAAATGCCTGTAAAACGGGCAACCGGTTTTTCTCCTGGACAATAATTCTAATCGTTTTTTGAGTGACCGCTCCGAGTATATCTTGAGCAAAAACGAACATCTGATACATTCCGGCCTGAGAATAATCAGGCTGCCATTGGAATATATTGTCAGAATGAAGCGTGGCACCCGGGGGAATCCGGTCAGCCCAAATCCAGCACGAATCAGCTTCCGCATCAATAGCGACGACCGTAAAAAGAAGACTTTGCATCTCACAAATAACCGTATCGGAGGGACATATAATCCTCGGACCGGTATTTTCTGCAAGCTCGGCATTAAATTCAGCGAAAATAGTCTTATCCCCTTCCAGGTATACGATTAAGCTCTGTTTGCCTTCCTCTCCGAGAACCCAGCTGCAGGAGGCCATACCATTCTCATCGCTGTAAACCGAATCCGGGGTGGAAATCCAGCCGCCACCTGAGGAGACCATAAAAACCACTTTCCGGCCCTCTACCGGGCGCTTGAGCTCATCCAGCACCTGAACCTCTATCGGTGAGGGCAGGGCTGTGTTGACCCGGGCAAACTGGTTATTTCCACCGACCACCTTAATTTCACGAATCGTCGCTTCCCGAACGAGACAGCTAAATTCAACCGGTATATCCAACCCTTCGGCAAAGACGCGAACGAGATTAGTTCCCGGACTGTCGCCAAGTTGATATCTTGATTGTGCCTCTCCCAGAGAGTTGGTCGT
>CAZSOP010000218.1:0-7334 GCA_964608385.1 uncultured Cytophagia bacterium | reverse complement strand
GCGGTTTCAATATTATTGATTACTGATATTATTGAAAAGATAAGGAAAAGCAAACCAGCCGTTCCAATGACTTTGACATTTACATTTTCAACAAAGGTCACGACATTCGGGATGATGACATTAATCGCTTGCTGCCCGAGCGGCTGCAAAATCGTGGCCAGGGATTCTTCCAGTTTGTTATAAAACCCGAACGCTTTAAGCATTGAAAACATAAAGGCCAAGAGGGGGACGATGGAGAGAAGTGTTGCATAAGTAAGCGCTGAAGCGCGCACCAAAAGACGCTGTTCAAGGAAAGATTTGATTAAAAAATAGATAAATTGAATACTTTGACGAGGCAGGGTGGTGATGTTTTCTTCTTCTACAGGTCGTAAAAGATCTTTTACGATGTTTTGAGGAATAGATTTTAAAAAATGTATAAATTTTTTTAACATTATCGAAAATAATTCCGAAAAAGCAGTAAATTTTTACTAAAAGTAAATAAATTTCACAAAAAAGTCAATAAAAATTTTAACATATTATGGTATCGTCCCTTTTTGAACCGACAGAAACGATAGCGATATTGATATTGAGTCGATTTTCAATGAACCTGAGGTAATTTTTCGCGTTTTTCGGCAGCTGAGAGAATTTTCTGATAGAGCGGGTAGATGTTTTCCAGCCTGGCAGGGTTTCGTAGATGGGGTCGAGTTGTGGTTGTATCCAGGGTTCCGCAGGATAGTGGTGTATAACTTTATCGCCGAGTTTATATCCTGTAGCGATTTTTATTTCGTCAAGGCTATCCAGCACATCCAGTTTTGTTACCACCAGATCAGAGATTCCATTGATTCTAATGGCGTGTTCGAGTACGGTAGCGTCGAGCCAGCCGCAACGGCGTGGCCGACCCGTGGTGGCGCCATATTCGCCGCCGAGTCCTCTGATCTTGTTGGCAAACTCTACATCAAACTCTGTGGGGAACGGGCCCATCCCTACTCTGGTTGTATATGCCTTTGCTATGCCGTAGACGTTATTGATTAAAGTGGGTCCGATTCCCAATCCCGTGCATGCGTTTCCGGCGATCGGATTGGAAGAAGTGACGAAAGGGTATGTACCAAAGTCGACATCGAGCATTGTTCCCTGGGCCCCTTCGATGAGAACATTTTTGTTTTCGCGGATTGCATTATTCAGGAAAATCGATGTATCGGTAACATATTCATCAATGAGTTTGTCGAATTCGATATAGTCATTCACAATTTTATTTGTGTCTAGTTTTTCAACATTATAAATGCGTTGCAGGATTTTATTTTTTTCATTAATATTCACCAGCAGCTTTTCTTCAAGTGTTTTAGCGTCCAGCAGGTCGACAATTCGAATACCTGTACGATTATATTTATCAACATATGCAGGGCCAATCCCTCTGCCGGTGGTACCGATTTTTTCACTGCCCTTTGCCAATTCTCGTGATGTGTCCAGAATTTTATGATAGGGCATGATTAAATGGGCTCGATGACTGATAAACAGGCGATTTTTGACATGAACCCCTTTTTGTTTCAAAAAGGCGATTTCCTCCATAAGAACTGCCGGGTCGATGACGACACCATTTCCGATCACGCACAGTGTATTTTCTCTCAGGATTCCTGATGGAATTTGATGAAGAATAATCTCTTCCTGATCAATTACAACGGTATGGCCGGCGTTGGGCCCTCCCTGAAAGCGGGCAACAATATCGACCTTATCGCTCAGCAGGTCAACAATTTTGCCTTTGCCTTCATCTCCCCATTGGGCACCGACAATGACTTTAACAGACATGATAATCTCCTGAGAAAAAAACTCCGAACAGTTCAACTGTTCGGAGTTTACATACTTTGTGCTGGAATTTTGTTAGCTCTGGAGAGCGGCGACCGCTTCGTCGACCGAACTATAGATATCAAATACGGAAATGAGTTTTGTAATGGTCAGTAATGATTTAATCTTTTCGGTCGTGCTGGCCAGTTTCAGATCGCCTCCGGCATTTCGAATTGTCGTTAGTGCGCTGATCAGCATCCCCAGTCCTGAACTGTTCATCCAGTTTATTTTTGCCAAATCCACGACCACTTTATTCTGACCGTTTTCCAGGAGTTGATGTAGCTTTTCATTGAGAAGCGTCGCGTCCGGTCCACCCATCAATTTACCCTCGAGTTGTAAAATGACAACTCCATTTTCTTCACGTTCTCTTAACTTCATAAACCACTCCTGTTACAGAATTTAATTTGCAGTACGGGCTCTGGTGGGCTTGACAGCTTCGAATTTCTTGTGCCATTCAAACACCAGAGGGCTGGCCACGAAAATAGAGGAATAGGTTCCAATTAACACACCAATGATCAACGCAAAAGAAAAATTGTGGATGACCTCTCCGCCGAAGATGAACAATATAAAGACCACGACCAGAGTGGTCAACGAGGTGATGATTGTTCTGCTCAGCGTTTGGTTCAGACTTTTATTGATTACTTTATCATAGCTGTCGCGACGCAGTATTTTCAGGTTTTCTCTGATGCGATCATAGACAACTATTGTGTCGTTAAGAGAGTATCCGACAATGGTTAAAAAAGCGGCGACAACCGCGAGTGAAATTTCCAAGTTTAAAAGAGAAAAGATGCCCAGTGTGATCAAGATATCGTGAAACAGCGCGGCTACCGCTCCAACAGCGAATTTGAATTCAAAACGCCAGCTGACATAAATAAGAATGCCGAGCAGGGCGATAAAAATGGAGAGAATTGCCGCTTTTCTTAATTCGCCGCCGATCTTGGGGCCAATTTCCGTGACCTGCAAAATTTCATAGGGGTTTTGCGGGAAATCCTGGCTTAGCTTTTTTTCGAGCGTTTCTGCCATCTCCGTCCCCTCTTCACTTTGTTCTACACGGATAATGTACTCGTTTTCATCTTCAAGGCCGATCTTTTTTATCTCTACCGATCCCAGGCCCAGATTGGTGATGGAATCACGCAGCTGGGCACTGGTTATATCTTCCTGAAAGGATAAATGTAAGGAGGTTCCACCGGTAAAGTCGATACTGTAGCGGATACCGCCATGAAAAAGCAGAGAAACGAGCCCGATGACAATTGCAATCGTTGAAAATATGTAACCATAACGACGCACTTTTAATAGTTTAAAATGAGTTTCTCCAAAGAATTGCATATTTTAATATTCTCCTCGTCGAGTGTTCGTTTTTATAATTATATGCTCAATTTCTTAATGGCATATTTGGATGTCACGATATCAAATACAAGTCTGGTAACGACGATTGCTGTGAACATACTGGCGACAATACCGATTGAGAGCGTCAGGGCGAATCCTTTAATCGGTCCGGTACCGAATTGGTATAGAACCACAGCTGTGATCAGTGTCGTAATGTTTGCATCGAGAATCGTGCTGAATGCGCGGTCATAGCCATTATCGATCGAAGAGCGAATGGTACGACCCATTTTGAGCTCTTCTCGAATTCTTTCAAAGATAAGGACATTTGCGTCGACAGCCATACCCACGGTAAGAATAATGCCTGCGATACCGGGAAGGGTCAGGGTGGCATGAAATGACGCCATGACGGCAAGAACGAAGATAATGTTCATGATCAGGGCTATATCAGCGACCAGGCCGGCTGCCCGATAATAGATCGCCATAAATAAAATTACAATCAGCAATCCGACCACAGCTGACAGACTGCCTTTCTGGATGGAATCCTGGCCAAGAGAGGGGCCAACTGTATTTTCCGTGATGATATGGACCGGTGCGGGCAGGGCGCCGGCGCGCAGAACCAGTGCCAGATCCTGTGCCTCTTCCATTTTACCGATATTTTCGATAACGGCATTACCGTTGGGAATTTTTGATTTAATATTGGGGGCACTTTTAACCCGGTTATCCAGTACGATAGCGAGTTTTTTACCCACATTCATACCGGTTACACGGGCAAATGTTTTGGTGCCTTCGCTATTGAGCTCCATATTTACAACAGCAGCGCCGGCATTAAAAGATTGTGCACCGCTTGAAATATCGACCTGAGCATTTTTAAGAACATTACCGGTTAATTCTGCTTCGCTTTTAACCAGATAAAGGCTGATGTATTCATTTTCTCCATAAACATAGGAGTCTATTCCAAAGAGGAATTCGGAATCCGAGGGTATAGCTTGTTGTACCTCGGGATGTGAAAGCCATCTTTGAGCCGCACGAACATTCTGTACAGGAACGGAAATCATTTCTGAATATCTGCCGGAAACACCTCGCAGCAAACTTGTAAAGGGTTTCTCTTTAAATGTTTTTTGGTCAACGAGCACGGATGTGTCTTCCTGAACAACCTGTGATTCGTCCTCACCGAATAATTCGCTGACGTCGATCTCTTCTTCAGATGCTTGCTCTCCATCTGCTATGCTTTGGGTATCCATGACTGCTTCTTCAAATTCTTCTCCCCGCATCTCGGCGCGAACGACGCGGTCGATATCATTGAGAATGGACCATACGATTTCGGGGTCGCGAACCAGCTTGAATTCAAGCACCGCGGTTTTACCGATAATATCCTTGGCACGTTGAATATTGGTAACGCCGGCCAGTTCAATGATAATGCGGCGGGAACCTTGTTTGGTGATGTTTGGTTCTGATACGCCGAATTGATCGATACGGTTTCTCAATCTTTCCACCGTTCTATCAACAGTATCCAGTGCTTCGTTTTTTAGTTCCTGGATGATGTCGTCGTCAGCCTGACCTTTACGTCCGTAATATCGGTTTAAACGAATATTGCGTTGATTAAACGCTTGTTGAAAGTAGGTAAAAAAATCTCCGCCCTCGTTTTCCACTTGCTCCTGGGTTTGCGAGATAATGTCATCAAGCCGTTCGTCCGGA
This sequence comes from uncultured Cytophagia bacterium, assembly GCA_964608385.1. GTDB lineage: Bacteria > Zhuqueibacterota > Zhuqueibacteria > Residuimicrobiales > Oceaniaggregativiventaceae > Oceaniaggregativivens_A. The sequence continues at coordinate 2,495 of CAZSOP010000218.1, read as the reverse complement.
TTTTTTGAGATGTCTCTCATTAACCTGGGCAGATCCACCTCATACACGAGATAAGTCCCACCCTGCAGATCGAGACCGCGACGAATGGCGCGTTCCTGCAGAACAGAGAGTTTGTCGTTGAGCTGAATCAGTTTTGTGCTCGTTTCGAGGGCTTGTATCGAGTCCTCTCCCGATGTTTGCTGTCTGACCCGCGCCAGCAATTTTCCCTGATTAATTGCTGCCTGTACTTCACCGTGTGAAATACCGGTTAAATTCGACACCTTTGTTAATAATTCTTGCTCGCGATTTTGCAATTGGCCGAATTGCAGAGTAGGATATAGGGAATAAACGGCCAATCCCAAAAGAATCAATACAAACGCAAGCTTAAAGATTTGTTTTCTTTGCATATAAATTCAGCCTCCAAAATCTATTGTATTTTTAATAAATCCTATGAATTTACTATATTTATCTTAAAAAGTCAAATAAAATTCAAGAGGGGTGGTAACCATTATCTGGGTATCAGTTGATGTACAACATCTATAACCGTTCCATCCCGAAACTCGATCAGGGCGACAATCCGATCCTCAAATTCCGGTTTTTCCGGCTTGCCGGTCATTTTTATGGCAAGTTGGTGCAATTCCTCAATGGTTTTAATCGGCAGGTTGCTCTTTTTTAATCGTTGTAACAAATCCTGACGCTTGGGATTGATTGCCAGGCCATGCTCAGTTGCAATGACGTCAATCATTTCTCCGGGTGCGGTTATGGTCGTTACCTTTTCGACGATGATTGGCAATCGGTTTCTTACGAGAGGAGCGGTGATGATGGTAATCTGAGCATCGGCTGCGTCGGTAAAACCACCGACACCGTGCAACAGCCAGCCATCTGAGTGAGTGTTGACATTTACATTGAATCCCAGGTCGACCTCGGTTGCACCCAGAACAGAGACTTTGACTCTGCTGGCAAAGCATCCTTTTGTATGCACATTATATGAGACAAATGGATTGGTTTCGATATGGTTAGGATGATCCCGGAGTGAGCGAATACCTTCCATATCAAAACTCTGACCGTCAAGTATGTATTTTGTCAAACCGTTTTCGAGCATCTTTACCATATATCGGGTCGATCCGCCTCTTATAAAATCGGCCACGACATTTTGTCCCGCCATCATTTCGCTCATAAATTTAACAAATGCAAGCGATACGCCACCGGCTCCGGCTTGAAAAGAGAAATGGGGTTCGTCTAAAATACCGCAGTCCCGAACCAATTGTGCTGCATATTCTGCGATAAGAAGCCGGGTCGGGCTTTTGGTAATGCGGGTGGTTCCGGATACAATTTGCTGCGGGTCTCCTAAAGAATCGATTTCAACCACATAATCTACATTTCCCCCTTCTATGCTCCACGGATAACACGGAAACGGCACCAGATTATCAGTGATAACAATCACCTTATCGGCCCAAAGAGAATCTGCGAGAGCAAATCCCAGGGGTCCACAGGCGGAAGGGCCATATAGTCCATTGGCGTTACCATGAACATCGGCACATGGTGCGGCGATAAAGGCGACATCGATATGTAAATCGCCATCCTGTATCGACCGATACCTGCCGCCGTGCGAGCGCAGAACAGCTGGTTTTTGCATCCTGCCCAATGAACACAGCCTACCGATGGGGCCATTCATAGAACCCTCGACGTGAGAAATAATTCCCTTTTCGATGTAATCGGTTAAAAAGTCATGCACCGGGAAAAGAGCAGAGGGAGCCAGGACCAGGTCTTTGAGTCCCATCTGTGCGATTTGTTCCATCACTTTTTTTATAACCGCGTCGCCATTGCGAAGGTGATGGTGAAACGAAATGGTACTTTTATTTTTTAAATTAGATTCTGCAATAGCCGCTTGCAGACTTTTATGCTTTTGTTGGTGTTGCGATGCCAGAGGTATTTTTCCGGCATATTTTTGTCCGCCACTCGTGTCAGACTCGACACCGGCAAACGGCTTAAGTTTTCTGCCGTCAATTTCTACAGGTATTTTTCTGCCTACCGCGTTTTTTATGAATTTCATTTTTTCAATCCCATGATTTCGGCCAATGTGAGAATTTTTCTTGCCCGCCTGACAACCGGCGCATCAATCATTTTACTGCCCAAAGCAACAACACCGGTTTTTTGCTCTGCGGCCTGCTCAATAGCCTGCACGACCTGTTCCGCATAATTTATCTGTTCTGCGCTGGGTGCAAATGCATTGTGCACAGTCTTGATTTGACTCGGATGAATGATACCTCGGCCGTCAAATCCCAGGGCTATAGAATCACGCGTACTCTTGAATAGACCATCCATATCCTCCACATCTGAAAAAACGGTATCCAATGCTTGTATGTTTGCCGCTTTGGCAGCCAGTATAATCATACTTTTAGCAAAAAGACTTTCCTTTTCTTCTTTTGTCCGTTCAACGCCGATGCTCGCCGTAAAATCTTCTGCTCCAAAACAAAGCGCGACGGTACTGGCGCTTGCTGCTGCTATTTCTTCTG
>CAZSOP010000217.1:0-7344 GCA_964608385.1 uncultured Cytophagia bacterium | reverse complement strand
AAAACGAAAGTTTCAACGATTGGGCCTGGATAGCATTATGCTGGTAAAACAAAAAAAGTATACCGAAGATGAAAGATACGAGTATGCCGATATCGGCTGGGTACTGGAAGACAATGTATTGGTGACGCGGGTGCTGGATTGGGCCGGTGCCGATCTTTCTAAAATTTATACCATTTATCAAATGCCGGTCGATTGATTTTTGAATGTATTTAAGCACTATGGGCGTCTTTACTCATTTACATGTGCATTCCCATTTTAGTTTTTGCCGTGGAACCGCTTCGATTAAGCAGCTTTGTGAAAAGGCTGCGGAAATGGGGATGACACATTTGGCTATCACCGACCGCAACGGGATTTATGGCTTGGGGTGGTTTTTACAGGAGGCCCGGCGAACCGGGATAAAGCCGCTCATCGGTGCTGAACTGGTTACAAGAAGAAATCGCTGCGTGATGCTGGCAAAAAATCACAGCGGCTATGCTCACCTCTGTAATATTCTTCGACGATTACACAACGAAAAGAATCTGGACCTGAAAACAGAGGTTGCGTTATCAAGTAATGTGGTGGTGATCAGCGATGACACTGAATTATTAGCCGCCCTTGCCGGGCGTCGCGGAACAACGGATCTCTACGTAGAGGTGGTACCGTTTCGTCGGAGCGAGCATCTGCTACAATTTTCCCGGCAGCACGGTTTACCGGTTGTCGCCACGGCTGATGCGTACCTCTTGTCGCCCCAAGACTGGTTTCTGCACAAGCTACTGCGGGCTATTGATCTGAACACTAGCCTGCAACGCCTCCCCGGCAATGACGTATGTCATCCCCGCGCCTGGTTTTGTGAGCCGACGATCATAGAAAAGGCTTTACCCTGTGTGGAGGAAGCAATTGCCAACAGTCGCAAAATTGCTCTTGACTGCAGCTTTAATTTTGGCTTTGGTCATTTTGTTTTTGCCTCCTATCCCAAGCAGGACGGAAAGGATGCCCAGTCCATTTTATGTCAACGCGTCGAAGAAGGGGCACAATGGCGATACGGTCATATCAACGATACCGTCCGTAGACGAATCAATTATGAGTTGAAATTAATTCATCAAAAAGGCTTTGCGCCCTATTTTTTAGTGGTTGCAGATATCGTTGCCAAAGCGCCTCGAACCTGTGGGCGCGGTTCCGCGGCTGCCAGTATTGTTAGTTATAGCCTTGGTATTACTCATGTTGATCCGATTGCGCATGATCTTTTTTTCGATCGTTTTTTGAACCCGGGACGAATAGATCCGCCTGATATTGATGTGGATTTTCCATGGGATGAAAGAGATGATGTTCTTGACTTTATTTTTTCAAAATACGGTTCCCGGGGTGCAGCGATGATTTCCAATCACAACGGTTTCAAGGCTCGCTCTGCTGTGCGCGAAGTGGCCAAGGTCTTTGGAATACCGGAAACGGAAATCAACAACATATCCAAACGGATCGCCGGTTATTATCAACCCGGACGCCTGTCCGATTATATCAGCGCTCACCCTGTGTTCAAGCACATCGATTTGACGGACCCCTGGCCTGAGATTTTACAGTATGCTGAACGAATTCGTGGTTTTCCGCGCTATCTTTCCGTTCACTGCGGCGGTGTGGTTATCGCACCGGATGGAATCGACAACTATGTTCCCGTTCAACCGGCAAAAAAAACACTCAATCCCACCGGAAGTATGGAGAAGAGGGAGGGGTTTCCCCGATCATCGAACGGCATCATTCCGGTCATACAATGGGAAAAAGACCAGGCCGAAGAGATGGGATTGATCAAGATCGATATTCTCGGGAACCGGTCTTTGGCCGTTATTCGCGATACCTTGATTGCCGTACAAAAAAATACAAATACCAGGATCGATTATGCCGGATGGAATCCATTAGAGGATAAAAAGACCCGTGCGACCCTGGCAACAGGAGAAACGATCGGGGTTTTTTACGTCGAATCGCCGGCTATGCGCCAGCTACAGCGTAAAACGGGCTGCGGTGACTTTGAGCATTTGGTTATTCACAGCTCCATTATTCGTCCGGCTGCCAACGACTATATCAATGAATATGTGCGCAGACTCAAAGGCGGCGCTTACAAACCTCTTCATCCCGTACTTGAAGCGCTTTTAAAAGAGACATATGGCATCATGGTCTATCAGGAAGATGTTTCCAGAGCTGCTATGGCTCTCGCCGGCTTTTCTTCTGCTGATGCCGATCATTTGCGAAAAATTATATCAAAGAAAAACAAGGAAGAGAAGATTCAGCACTATAAAGACCGTTTTTACGCCGGCGCCAAAAAGAAAGGGGTGGAAAGACAAACGATTGAAAAAATATGGCATATGATTGAAAGCTTTTCCGGCTATAGTTTTTGCAAACCTCATTCAGCGTCCTATGCTCTGGTTTCATTTAAATCCGCTTATTTACGGGCTCATTTTCCGGCGGAATTTATGGCCGCAGTTATCTCCAACCGCGGCGGCTATTACTCTACTTTTGCCTATATCTCAGAGGCACGGCGTATGGGGATTAAGGTATTGATGCCGGATATAAACAAAAGCGAGATGCCCTACACCGGCGAAAATCGGGAAATACGGGTGGGATTGATGCAATTGCAAAATTTGTCACACCGTTCAGTTAAAGCCTTGCTCAATGCGCGCCGGTGCGGCGGAGAATTTACAGGGTTTGATGATTTTATGGGACGGGTCAAAATGCCGCCTTCCGACGTAACCATATTGATCAAAGCCGGATGCTTTGATAGCCTCGATCGCAACCGGCCCAAACTGCTGTGGCGGTTAAAATGGTATCAGTCGGAACGAAAGATAAATTCCGGTTCCACACTTTCTCTCTTCGACCAGGAAAGCGAGAGCGCAGCAACGCTTCCATCTCCGCAGCCTTGTAGCGAAAAAGCGTTGATCAGATTCGAACTGGAAACGCTGGGGTTTTTGATCTCCCGGCATCCATTATGGCTTTATAAAGACAAAACAGGCGATGTTATTCGGGGAAAAGACCTGGATAAATTTGTCGGTAAACGGGTTCGACTCCTTGGCTGGTTGGTAACCAGGAAAATGGTGAGCACCAAAAATCAACAGATGATGGAGTTTATGAGTTTTGAAGATACTTCTGCAATCTATGAAACCATTTTTTTCCCTCAAGCCTACCAAAAATTCGTACACATGATTTCATATACGCGTCCCTATTTGCTCGACGGCAGAGTTGATGAAAGTTACGGAGCGGTGAGTGTCAATGTGGAACGAATTGGTTTTCTCTAGGGCGTTTTTCAGAAAAGACTTGTTTTTTATGAAATAATTCATAGTTTTATCTATACGGATAGTACCATGAAGATGAATCCAGAGGATATACGGTATTGATTGAAAATCTTTTAACATTCATCAGGAGAATGCCAAAAGCAGAGCTTCATCTTCACCTGGAGGGCACCATTCGACCGGAGACGGCGCTTGAGCTGATGCGCCGTAATAATTCACCATCGCTTCCCGAGCAACCGGATCAGATCAAAAATCTCTATCGTTTTCGCAATTTGGCCGAATTTGTAAACAGCATGCGAAGTGTTACCAACAATATTCGCTTTCTCGAAGATCTACAAAAGATTACCCGCGAGATGCTCACCTCTCTTGCGATTCAGAATGTTAAATATGTTGAATTTGACTGTGCCGTACAGAAATATATCGATCTGGGGTACACTCTGAAAGAGGTTGTTGAATCGATCTATCAGACGGTGGTTGAATTTCAAACTGACCATGATATTGCTGTAAAGATGGTGGTCAATATTCAGCGTCTTTATGGTGGTAAGGAAGCGATTCAATTAATCGAAAAGATCGCATTGCTCAATCATTCCTTTATCGTCGGAATCGGATTATCAGGCGATGAGGCAAAATATCCCCCGCATCTTTTTACCGAAGCGTTTTTGTTGGCACAACAGCTCGACTTGCACCGCACGGCACACGCCGGTGAAGCAGTCGGGGCCACAAGTGTCTGGAACGCACTAAGGTGTTTAAATGTCGAACGAATCGACCACGGAACTCGGGCTATCGAAGACCCCGACCTGGTTAATTACCTAAGCCGTCATAAAATACCACTAACCCAGTGTCTGACGTCAAACCTGCGTTTGAATGTGGTAAAGGAAATTGATGACCATCCCTTTTATACGTTTTATAAAAAAGGCATTCCGGTCTCTCTGAATACCGACGATCCCCAGATTTTCAACACCGAACTCACACAGGAATATATTCTGGCGGCTGAAATATATCAATTAGGCAAGCCGGACCTGGAAAATTTGGTTATGAATGGCCTTCGGGCCGCTTTTCTTGCGGATGAGGAGAAAAGTCAAATTATAGCCCAGGTTCAGTCTGAATTTCAAACACTATATAACGATGAAGGAGATCATCATGAATAATCGATTTTTTTTAATTGTATTGATTATCACCGCTCTGAGTAGCAGTTCATTTGCTATCTCTTTTTTCGGCCTCGGTCCACGGGCGGGATTATCGAAAAGCGGTGACAGCGATGCAAAATTTATGATTGGTGCTTCTGCACGATTGAAATTGGGCGGACTTGGAGTGGAAGGCGCCATCGATTATCGTTCGGATAAATATCTGGACGATCAGTTAACGGTAAAACAATGGCCGGTCTCCGCTTCACTGCTGCTCTATCCATTACCCTTTGTCTATGGTCTGGCAGGTGCAGGCTGGTATAACAGCACATGGGAATATGATGTGCCCAATATGCCGGGCCTGGAAGATAAAACAGAACAACAAATGGGATATCATATCGGCGCCGGAGTTGAGCTACCTATCATTAAACCGACTATTGCCGCCGATATTCGCTATGTCTTTTTGGATTATGATTTGTCGGATTTGCCGGCCGGTACGGATGTTGATGCCAATTACTATACCATTACGGTTTCTCTTTTCTGGGGCTTTTAGCCGGCATCACGGCAATGTCAGGATGCTCCAGGTTTTCCGGCCGGGAGGATCCGGTCTGACATCATTATCCTTCAGCATGGATTTTTAGCCGATAAATTTTTTCGGGCGCACTGAAAACTTTGCTTTTACCTCATAACATTGCTGAATTGGATGTGTACACTGTCCGATTTCGCCTTATATTCACAACCATTTTGAAAACCTTTCCTCAATACATCACAATTCGTTATCATTTTTGCGAAATTTAGAACATTTTTTCGTGTAGCAAAAATAATACCTGTAGCTCTAAAAGATGCCGGCGAAATGATCTTTTTCTGCCAGTTTGAGGGTCTTGGGCGTGCCGATATCGCGCCAATAGGTCCCATCCATCCGGTAAGCTTTAACGGCATGGTTCATAGCGCTGGCTTGGAGATAGACGTCAATGCTCGAAAATACGCTATGATCGTACATTTTGAATATAGCGGGATCCGCGGCCTGAATTCCATTAAACGCCAGAGGATACATGTTTTGTCCGGTTGGACGAACAAGTTTTTTTTTACCGTTTTTGATTCGACCGCAGAGAGTGTTCTCTGCATCGAAAAGAAGATATCGTTTGCTATGTCGTTCCTCGACTGCCAGGGTGGCCAGGGCTGCGGATTGCTGATGATGAAGAAAAAACCGATCGAGTGCCAGAGTTGATACCACATCGACATTGTGAATCAACAGGGGAGCGTTAAGGTTGTACTGTTCTACAATGCGTTTGATACCGCCACCGGTATCGAGTATATTTTTTTCAACTGAAAAATAAACATCGAGGGGAGGGTTGAGACCTTTAACAAATTCAATGACCTGGTCGGCGAGATAATGGACATTGATAAAAACGGTCTGAAACCCCTGCCGCGTGAGTTTCTCAAGACACCATTGCAGCAGCGGTTTTTCACCGATTTTAACCAGAGCCTTGGGAGTGTCGCCGGTCAGTGGCAATAGCCGGCTGCCATATCCAGCTGCCAGAATAATGGCTTTCGCTTTGCTCTGCATAGACGCCCTTTTTTATCCATGAATGAGTGATTTGTCGAGATCAACATGAGTAAGAGAGATGGAAAATTCCTTACGACGCAAACAGGCGGCAATATATTCAGCGCAATATACGGAGCGGTGTTGACCACCCGTGCAACCAAAACTGACCATCAACTGTTTATAGTGTCGTTGCTGATAATGTTTTGCTACGGCAATGACAAGGTCACAGGTTAAATTGAGAAAAGGCTCTATGCCCGGAACCTTTTGTAAATAATTGATGACCTCATCATCCAGGCCGGTTTTGTCCTGAAAATAGAGCTCGCGTCCCGGATTTTTGAGAAAACGGCAATCAAATACAAATCCGCCTCCGTGTCCGTGTGGATCCTGCGGTATGCCGGATTTGTGGTAACCAAAACTATAGATGGAGATGTGAAGGTTGTCTTTTAGCATCAGAATTGCCTCAAACTTTTATCCAGTGTAAGGTCTGTGAAAATTTTCTGAAGCGTCGGCAACCGTTGCAGAATGGTTTGCTTTTGCAACAGTCGTTCAATATTTTCTATGGCAAAGGGAACCGAACGTAAAAAATGTCCCTTGCCTTTTATTGTTGCCAGATATCCATAGGCTCCAAAGGCCTGCATAATGCGGATGAAGACAAAGCCATAAAAGTAGGCCAAAAATTGTTCTCTGTCGATGTTGATATCTTTTTCCAGGCAATCGAGATAATACGTTAACAACTCCTGCCGAACTTGATCAGGGATATCCGCCTTGGCATCATATAGCAGTGATGCGATATCATACTGCAAAGCCCCGCGCCGGCCTGATTGATAGTCGATAAACCAGGTTTCATTATTTTGGATCATAATATTTCGCGATTGAAAGTCGCGATATAAGAAATAATCTCTTTTTTCTTGTAAGAGAAATTGCACCAGCGTGTTGAAATCTTTTTGCAGCAGTTGGCGATCGAATCCTTTATCATAAAAGACCTCCAGAAACCGGTGGCGAAAATACTGCAAATCCCACTGCATCGAATCCCGGTCAAAAGCTGCGTGTTGGTAGCAGTAGGAATAGTCGATGCTATTTCCTGCAAATATTTGAAAATGGGGTAACCATTCGATTACTTTTTTATAGAGCGAGACGATCTTTTCAGAAAATCCTTCGGTTTTTCGGATTTTTGAGATCGTATCGATCAAGGTGTAATAGCCCAGATCCTCTTCCAGATAAACCCCTTCGTTCAGATTGGCGGCATATATTTCAGGTACCGGAAGTCCCTTTTTTCTGAAATGATGCGAAAAGTGAATAAAAGCCTCATTTTCAGCCCGGTGTTCGCCTACAATACCGATAACGGAACGGTCCCAGGTTTTAATGCGATAGACCCGTCTGTCTGAACCACCTCCCTTGATCGGTTCGATTTGGTCGGCAGCTT
>CAZSOP010000216.1:0-7373 GCA_964608385.1 uncultured Cytophagia bacterium | reverse complement strand
GGACAAATTTCATGGACACTTACTTTTCTCGTGCTCGGTATCGTAATCGGTTGTCTCAACGCCTGGTACTGGGTAAAACAGGAAAGTGAAAACAGGTAACAGGAGTTACAACCCATCATGATTATCGTTATGAACATTTTTTTTTCGCTGGCGAGTGGAATTATTACGGGTATCGTCTATTTTATTATTTTATGGAAAACCGTTAAATTATTTCTTCAACGCAATCATTCTTCATTGTTGATTATATCCAGTTTTCTCATCAGAAATCTCATGGTGGTGTTGATGATGCTTTTGCTTGTAAGGATCGGATACTGGTGGTCGATTATTCCCGGATTGCTCGGATTTATCACCTCCAGGCACTATTTTATTAACCGTCTTCATCCTCAAACACAGACTAAACCGAGGTAATCGGACTGGCTATACCTGAAAAAGATTACAAAAAGAGTACCAATCGGAGATTGTTGTGAATATAAGTCCGGATGAAATTATCCTTTTTCAAATCGGTAAAATCGCGATAACCGCAAACCTGTTCTTCACCTGGATGGTTATGCTGTTTCTCGTGCTTGTGTCGGCACTGATTACACGAAAATTAACAATATCCAGCAAGGCTTCCATGTGGCAAAATTTCCTCGAGACGCTGATTTCCTTTATTCAGGAACAGATACACGATATAACCAATCAAAAATCGGATCCGTATTTGCCCTTTATTGGTTCGCTTTTCATATTTGTCTCTGTATCAAATTTTCTTAGCTTTGTGCCGGGTTATCATCCACCAACCGGTTCTCTCTATACGACTTCAGCGCTGGCGATATGTGTTTTTTTTGCAGTACCCGTTTATGGTATTCAAAAGCTGGGTCTGAGTGAATATCTTCGCAATTATATAAAGCCATCTGTAATCATGCTGCCATTCAATATTATTAGTGAAATATCCCGCACCCTGGCACTTTCCGTACGCCTTTTCGGCAACGTGATGAGCGGTACCATGATTATTGGTATTTTATTATCAGTCGCTCCATTCTTCGTACCGGCGGTCATGAATATACTCGAACTGCTTATCGGTCAGATTCAGGCCTATATCATCGCAGTTCTGTCAACAGTATATATTGCGTCAGGAACACGCAGCAAAAAAATAAATCAGGAGGAATCTTAAATGGAACCCGTATCACAAATCGGTTTTATTTCAATCATCGCATCCGGTTTGACCATTGCCATCGGCTCAATCGGACCGGCTCTGGGAGAAGCAAAAGCTTTAGCACAGGCATTAAATTCTATTGCTCAACAACCGGATGAATCCAATACCATTACCAGAACTCTCTTTGTTGGCTTGGCAATGATCGAATCAACAGCGATTTATTGTTTTGTCATTGCCATTATTCTTATCTTTGCCAATCCGTTCTGGAATCATGTAACCTCTTAGAGGAACGGAGGATTTGGATGCAAATAGACTGGATTACTTTAATTGCCCAGATTATTAATTTTCTTATCTTGCTGTTTTTGTTAAAACACTTTCTCTTCGACAAGATTGTATCCGCGATGCGCAAGCGGCAGGAGAGAATCGATCATAAATTACAGGACGCAGAGTCAACCAGAGAAGAAGCAGAGCAAAAGCTGCAAGAGGTTCATAAGATGGAGAGCGAACTCGAAGAGCAAAAAAACGACATGCTGAAAAAAGCGGAACAAGAAGCCAATAAGCGCAAAGAGAATCTGCTGGACAAAGCCCGTAATGAAATCGACCAGTTATCGGAAAAATGGAAATCAGAAATCGAAAAAGAAAAGAAAGAATTTTTCAAAACATTCCGCAACAAAGTCGGCTCTGAAATTTACCAAACGTCAAAAACCATACTCAAAGATCTCGCTGACGAAAAAATCGAGTCCGCTATTACCAAAAAATTTATCGACACGATAAATAACCTGTCCGATTCCGAGCGAGACAAGATAAAACAACATCTGAATGATTCTGACACTTTGCTGATTCGGACGAGCTATGAGCTGGAAAAAAAGCCCGACCTTGAACAAGTATTAAAAAAACAGTTTGGTAATGATTTACAGCTGGACTTTGATGTGACGGATGACTTTATAGGTGGTATCGAATTGGTTGCAAATGGTTACAAAATGATTTGGAGTATAGAGGAGTATACGCAACATTTATTGGAAAAATTTAACGACTATATTGAAACAAATGAATAAATGCGGAGCATATGGCTGACTATTATTTAAAATCTGTTCTACAAGACTCTTTATCTGCGGCCCAACGGGCCCGTGAAACATTTGACAAGGAGATGCCGGCTCGGGAGGTGGGCCGTTTGGAATACCTCGGCGAAGGCATTGCGCATTTATCCGGCCTTGAAAAGGTTGAAACCAATGAACTCCTCACTTTTGAAGGCAATCGTATGGGGATGGTATTCAATCTGGAACCGAATCATGTCGGAGCGGTTTTTCTTGATAAACACCATCAAATTCGTATTGGTTCAGAGGTTCAGCGCACCCATCGGGTAATGGACGTGCCCGTAGGAGAGGAACTGTTAGGCCGAACCATCGATGCGATCGGACGACCGCTGGATTCAGGCAAAAAAATTCAGACCGGACAAAAAAGAGCCATAGAACAAAACGCACCCAGCATGATGGACCGTGCACCTGTTAATGTACCGCTGCAAACCGGCCTGAAAGTGGTGGATGCGCTTATTCCTATCGGTAGAGGACAGCGCGAACTCATTCTCGGAGACCGGCAAACCGGTAAAACAGCGGTAGCAGTGGATACCATTATAAATCAACGCGACAACGAGGTCATTTGCATCTATTGCGCAATTGGTCAGAAAAGCTCGGATGTAGCCAGAACCATCGCCAGACTTGAAGAACACAAGTCGCTGAACCATACCGTTGTTATGGTCGCAAACGGAGAAGATCCGCCCGGGCTTGTCTATATTACACCTTATGCCGCCACCTCGATCGGTGAATTCTTCAGAGACCAGGGAAGAGATGTATTGATCGTTTATGATGATCTCTCCAAACATGCCCGGGCCTATCGCGAGTTGTCCCTGCTCTTGCGGCGGCCGCCGGCCAGGGAAGCTTATCCGGGAGATATCTTTTATATCCATTCCCGTCTTCTCGAGCGTTCAACGCATCTGATAGATAAAGAGGGCGGAGGCAGCCTCACTGCTTTGCCGATCGTCGAAACCCAGGCACAAAATATTTCAGCCTATATCCCGACAAATCTGATCTCCATCACCGACGGCCAGGTCTATCTTTCTCCGGAGCTGTATCAAAAAGGCATCATGCCGGCGATCGATGTGGGTAAATCGGTTTCCCGTGTTGGAGGCAAAACGCAATTACCAGCTTATCGCAAAGTAGCAGGCGATCTGAGACTATCCTACTCGCAGTTTGAGGAACTTGAAGTTTTTTCGCGTTTCAGTACCCGACTCGACGACGAGACCAAAAAGAAATTGCAAAGAGGAAAACGAATACGCGAGCTGTTCAAACAGCCACAGTATCACCCGCTTACCGCCGCGGAACAGATTGCCGTACTTTACGCGGCAGCCAACGGTTTGTTCGACCGCATGGATCAGGAACAGCAACACCGGGCAGAACAAGAGATTTATCAAATGATGCGTGATGAATTAAAGCAGATTTCCGAGAAAATCCTTTCTGCAGAGTCATTATCCGAGGAAGAGGAGAAAAAATTCATCGACAAAATTTCCAATAAAATAGTGCCTGCTGAAGAGAATGATGAAACAACAGACGAGGATGAAAATGCAGACACTTAATGCGCTCAAAAAGAAATTAGAAAGCACCAAAGATTTACAATCCATTGTCAAAACCATGAAAACCATTGCTGCTGTATCCATTCGTCAATATAATCTCGCCGTAGAATCGTTGAAATTCTACAACCGGACAATCGATATGAGTTTCTCCGTTTTGTTGCGACAGTCTCCGGAATTTTATGAACAACCACAAAGTGAAGAAGACACTTTATCAGGATTTGTTATTCTGGGCTCCGATCAGGGTATGTGTGGCCAATTCAATGAAGAACTGGCGACGTTTATAAAAACTAAAACCGGTGAATTGAATTTAGACCTGAACAACTCTACAGCTCTTGTTTTGGGACAAAAAATTGTCCCCTTAATCGAGGATCTGGACATTAAAATTGAAGAACAACTATGGCTGCCCGGTGCCCTGAATGGTATTTCCAACAGTACCATCGAAGTTTTATTTAAGATAAACGAATGGCAACAAGATAAAAATATTCAAAATATTTATCTCTTTTACAATTTAAGCAAAAGCGGCGCTTCCTATGAGCCTCACTATTTTAAGCTGCTGCCTCTGGACAAGCAAAAAATTGAAAATCTTAAAGATTTTGAATGGAGGTCGACCTCAATTCCCATATTCAAGGTGGAGCATCAGACTTTATTGGCAAATCTATTGCGCCAGTATTTTTTCGTGGCTGTGTACCGTGCTTTTGCAGAATCTCTGGCCAGTGAAAATGCCAGTCGTCTGGCCTCTATGCAGGCCGCTGAAAAAAATATCGATGAACGCCTCGAAAATCTTGAAAATGATTATAACCGGCAACGACAATCATCCATCACTTCAGAGTTGCTGGATCTGGTAAGCGGTTATGAAGTGTTGAAGCAATAAATAAAGGAGGTTTTTTATGCCCATTAGAAAAGCATTTGCAAGATGGCAGGGCAACCTTTCCGATGGAAAGGGGATGATGAATGTAGAAAGCGGTGCCTTTGAGGAGCAGTACTCCTTTTCATCGAGATTTGAAAATGGAAAGGGAATCAACCCCGAAGAACTGATCGGAGCAGCACATGCCGGTTGCTTTTCAATGGCCCTTTCAAAAATTCTGGCCGAAAATGGTTATGACCCTGCAAAGATCGAAACCAGCGCTGAAGTTAATCTTGAAAAAGAAAACACCGGATTTAAAATTGCCAAAATTCAGCTCAAGACCACGGCAAAAGTAGCCAATATGGACGAGGAGACCTTTGAAAAATTTGCCGATGAAGCGAAAGAAAATTGTCCGGTCTCAAAAGCACTGCAATCCATTACCATTGAATTAGTTGCACACCTACAGTCATAAAGAGGATTGCATAAAATTCATATCGACAGGAATACGCAGAAATTAAATGAATCAATTATGAATTCAGGGAAATAACCATGTCATTGAAAAATAAAAAAGTTGCTGTTTTGCTTGCCAATCTTTATGAAGACCTCGAGTTCTGGTACCCCTATATTCGTATGCAAGAAGCCGGCGCAGATGTAACCAGCATCGGTCCGGCAGATGAGACCTATAAAGGCAAACACGGAATACCGGCAAAGCCGGATCAATCTATACATGATGTCAATGCCGAGGATTTCGACGCGGTTATTATCCCGGGAGGCTATTCACCGGATCATATGCGACGCTCCCCGGAAATGATCGATTTTGTAAAAAAGGTTCATGACAACAATAAATTTGTTGCTGCGATATGTCATGGTGGGTGGATGCTCGCCTCTGCGGAGATTCTGAATGGAAAGCAGGTTACCAGCTTTTTCTCGATTAAAGACGATCTGGTACATGCCGGTGCTGAATGGATGGACAAGGAAGTGGTTGTCGATGAATATTTGGTGACCTCAAGAACGCCAAAAGACCTGCCGGCATTTTGTAAAACTCTGATTGAGTTATTGTCCTAAAATTATAAGGTGAGCCGATATGCCTGTATTGAATCGTCAGGTTGCCAATATGCTCGACCGTCTTGCTGATACGCTGGATATCGAAGGCGCAAACGAGTTTCGGGTACGCGCCTATAAAAGTGCGGCGCAAACCATAAGAAGCCTTTCTAAAAATGTTTCCGAAATGGTGGAGAATAACGAGGACATTTCCAAACTCCCCAATATTGGTGACAGCATGGCGAAAAAAATCAAAGAGATCGTTGAAACCGGCTCTTTAAAACAGCTGAAAAATGCAAAAAAGCGCATACCAAAAGGGCTGATTGATTTGCTGAACATGTCAAATCTCGGTCCAAAGCGAGTACACAAACTCAACCAGGAACTCGATATAAAAAATATCGATGATTTAAAAAAAGCCGCTAAAGATCAAAAGATAAGAAAAATTGAAGGCTTTGGCAAAAAGACGGAAGAGAAAATTCTGCAAGAATCCGAAAAACAGATTTCGGACAAAGAAAAAGACCGGCTGAAATGGAGGGATGCCAGGGAGATTGCCGAACTGCTGATGGACTATTTGAAAAGGCTGGATGAAATAGATCAGATTGATATTGCTGGGAGTTATCGTCGCTGCAAAGAAACCATAGGTGACCTCGATATTCTCGTTATCTGTGAAGATCGGAAAAAAACCATGGAGCATTTTGTCAGCTATGAAGATATCGACGATGTGATCTCCAAAGGCGATACGCGTTCTTCTATTCGCCTTAACTCCGGATTGCAGGTCGATCTGCGCGTTGTTTCAAAAAAGAGTTATGGGTCGGCATTGGTCTATTTTACCGGCTCAAAAGCACATAACATCAAAATCCGCAAAATTGCCGGTGACAGAGAATTAAAGATCAATGAATATGGCGTCTTTAATGGCGATGACCAGGTCGCCGGAAAAACCGAGAAAGAGGTATATGAACAAATCGATTTAAAATATGTCGATCCTGAATTACGCGAGGACCGGGGAGAGATAGAAGCGGCACGCAATGACAAACTTCCCAAATTGGTTACTCTGGAAGATATCCGCGGTGACCTGCAATCTCATACCAAAGCCAGCGATGGCAAATACACGATGGAAGAAATGGTTAACGCGGCAAAAGAAAAGGGATACGACTATTTTGCCATTACCGACCATTCTCAACGGGTTACCATGGCCAAGGGTCTGGATGAAAAGCGGATGCAAGAGCAAATCAAAGAGATGGAGGAATTGAACAAAAAAATAAACGGCATAAGGATTCTCAAGGCCGTAGAAGTGGATATACTGGAAGACGGTTCACTTGATCTTGAAGATGATATTTTAAAAGAGCTGGATGTTGTGGTCTGTTCTATTCATTATAACAGAAATCTTTCGCAAAAGAAACAAACAAAACGCATTCTCAAGGCGATGGAAAATCCCTATTTCAATATCTTGGGACACCCGACAGGCCGTATTATTCAAAAACGTGAACCTGTCAAGGTTAATATGAAAGAAATTTTCAAGACCGCAAAAGACTATAATATACATATGGAACTCAATGCCAGTCCGGAACGGCTTGATCTTTCCGATGTTTATTGCAAAACCTGTAAAGAGATGGGGATTAAAATTGCGATTTCAACCGACGCACATATGAAAAGTCATCTGGATAATATGATTTATGGTGTAAATCAGGCACGCCGGGGCTGGCTGGAAAAAAAAGATGTGCTCAATACCC
>CAZSOP010000215.1:4830-7382 GCA_964608385.1 uncultured Cytophagia bacterium | reverse complement strand
TTGGGCGATCTTGGTATGGGAGGTATGGGCATACCCATCGGAAAAATAAGTCTTTATGTCGCTGCTGCTGGAATTCATCCTGCCTATACGCTTCCAATTTTGGTGGATGTCGGTACGAATAATGAAGCACTTTTAGAAGATCCTCTTTATTTGGGATTGCGTCAGAAACGGCTTGAAGGTGATGAATACGATGAGGTTATAGAAGCGGTTCTCAATGGTGTTCGCCGTCATTTTCCCACGGCCCTCTTTCAGTGGGAAGATTTTGGACGAAACAATGCTTTCCGGCTTTTACAGCGTTATCGTGAGCGTATCTGTTCCTTTAACGATGACATACAGGGAACCGGGGCTGTGGCTCTGGCGGTTTTGTTATCTGCCATGCGAATAAAAAAAGAAAAATTACGCGATCAACGCATTGTGATTTTTGGTCAGGGGCAGGCCGGGCTCGGTATCGCAACCCAGGTGATTACAGCATTACAGGATGAAGGATTGTCTTATGAACAAGCCTGTAGCCGTATATATGGTATTGACGTGGATGGTTTGCTGGTAGAAGGAATGTCGGTTCGGGAGGAGCAGAAGTTGCTTCTCAAAAAAAAGTCAGAGATTGTCGATTGGAAACTGGATAATCCGGACAAAATTACGCTTTTAGATACGATTCGCAACTGCAAGGCGACCATATTGTTCGGCGTTACCGGTCAGGCGGGGTCTTTTGATGAAAGCATACTCAAACAGATGTCCGAAAATTGTAAATTGCCGTTGATTATGCCCATCTCGAATCCGACGCATAAGGCAGAGTGCACACCAGAGTTTGCAATCCAGACAACCGGGGGCAATTGTTTGATCGCAACCGGTAGCCCCTTCGCTCCGGTTCAATATAATGGAGAAGAGAGAAAGATATCACAATGTAATAATTTATATATCTTCCCCGGTGTCGGTTTGGGTGCGCTGGTTGCCGGAACGCCAAAGGTTACGGATGAGATGTTTCTCGCTTCCGCCATTGCCCTCAGCAAGATGGTGAGCCAGGATCAATTGGATCAGGGATTGATGTTGCCCCCTATCGACGAGATTCGCCAGGTGTCCGCAAAGGTAGCGCATGCTGTAACATTGGAAGCAAGACAGAGCGGGCTTGGTGTCAGAGCTGATGGCGAAAAATTATTCGAGATGGTTAAAAATGCGATGTGGAAACCGGTTTATCTGCCCTATCGTCATGCGAAATCATAGGATGATTGGATTCACTCTGAGCGGGGACGCTATCGATACCGGATGAATTCCTTTGGATATCTTTCCGCAATCGCTGCGGCCTTTTCGAGTTCGGTTATAATCTGTCTGGCCGCCCTACGTTGAGCTCTGTAAAGGGTGTTGGAAGGATCGTTGCGGTCGAGGGCCGCAGTGATATTTATTTGAAACCGGTTTAATAGTGTTTTTTCGCGGAGATGAAATATTTTAAAGGAATAAACGATTAATAATCCCCGACTCTTTTTATAGCCAATTTTTTCAACAGTTCCGGCGAGTACCCAGTCGACGGGTCTTGATTTCAACATTTTCTTTAATGCCGATTTGTTGATCCGGTCTCCGCTTTTTGGTGTGCGCAACGGCAGGAACAGGTTGGTTTTGTAGATTTTCTTATCAAATCCGGGCGTGTTTTCATCTATATGAGTCACAAAAAAATCATGCCGGAGAAACTCCGACAGTTTGTCTTCCAGTTTATGATCGAGTTTATCATAAATACCGCTTTTATCATCAAGAGGAAGAATCAGACAAGATATTCGGCTTCCGTTGGGAATGGGGGTGGGAATGCTGGAACCACAATGTAATGAAATACTGCATAAAACGAGAGCAGGGATGATTATTCGCATCATTTATCCAACCACGTTTATATCACCACGTGTATAGGGTTAAATGGATATACAAGGGGGGCAAAATCCTGGGCTGCTGAAATCAATTCATTATTTGAGTATATCATTTTTTCTCTTAAAAATCAATGTTTTTGTTATTCATTTTTTTGACGCTGATGTGCAGAATCAAAGCGGGACAAGTAAAAATTTTTGTTGATTTAGACGACTAAACTCATATATTTTATGTATATTCTGGTTTTAACGTAGTTGGGGATTCTAGGTGAGTCTGTTAATTGTGAAAAACAAAGTGAAAACGCATCGGCAACTTTTGTTTCTGATCCTGGTGTTCTGTTTTTTGCCGTTTATGTTTTATCTGCGCTGCTATGTTCCACATACTATAAAAGAGGTCGATCTTTCTGTGCAGACGCTGCGAGACTATAATCTAAAGCCGGAAGAGATGACGCAATTGCAATATTACCTCTCAGATGAGCTGCAACTCAACAGCAAATACAAGCCAAAAGAAAAATCAACAACCCGGAATTTGGAATTATACGTCGACGGCGACGATAATGCAGTTACGCTTGTCTTTCGCAGGGGGTTGCCCTGTATTGGCGTTCATGCCTGGAGAGACTATAAGCTTAAAATCGGCGATCATCATTTTTTTGGCGGTCCCGTGCTTATAAAAGTTTGTTTCGACCGCTATACAAACAATTGCCTGAC
>CAZSOP010000215.1:0-4820 GCA_964608385.1 uncultured Cytophagia bacterium | reverse complement strand
GATACGGGAAAATATGTACTGGATCTGAATGAAAGGGGATTCATATGGTTCGGGGGGCAGAGATATAAATGCCCGAACCAATATAAAAACGTCGGTCTTTATTTCAAAGTTATTGATGATACTGAACTGAGTGAAGAAGAGCGGGAGATAAGGGATAGAAAACTGATTATCAAAGGATATTGATTCTGATCAGACCCTTATGTCGATGATTTTCAAACCGATGCGTGAAAGTGGTGAGCGAGGTATAGGTCGAAAGCAACGATATCAGTATTGCAGGGTTGTTATCGTTGGATTTTTTGTGTTTTAAAGGGCGATAATTCCGCTGCCGGCGACCGGGTAACAGGTTAAAATTTCCGGTTCCAGTCCTGCCGGCTCGTAATAAGAGCGTATGAGTTCTGCTTCCATTAGCGGATAAGCATCTTTTTTCACCAGGGCCATAACACAACCTCCGAGTCCTGCCCCCGCCATTTGTGCACCTGCAACGCCGCTGATATTTTTACAAATATCAACCATCTTGTCCAACTGTTCAATACTGCATCCATAGTTGCCGGATATGGTTACGAGATTTGCATGTCCCGGTTCTGATTGATGTCTGTTGAGTTTATTTATAAAAGCATCCGAATAGCTGATGTGATAGGGTGTCATGTTGCCATCCGTATGCATTCGGCTGATCCGGTCTCCGTCGTGAGAAATATTCATCCATTGGCCAAAGAGTTTAATATGATTATCCCTGAGCAGCTCTGTACAGGTACGACTTCTTTCACATTCGCTTAATCCAAACAAGACGACAGAACGAACGGGATAATTCGAAATCGTGTTGGCGTGCGATTGCAGATACTGTTTAATACGGTTTTCCAGATTATCCCTCAGAAATTGCCTGCCGGCGTTGAGCGGTAATTTTTTTATCATGTTCAGCAGTTTTTCGGTCGATATGCCGAGATGGGCTGTATTAATGTCTCTGAGGTGTTCTATTTTAAAGGCATATTGGGGATAGGATTTTTTTATCCATTCTCTGCCGATATGATAGCAGGCGATTCTTTGGTTGAATATATCGCGCGCATCCTCTGTTTTTCTTGCCATTTTGAACGAATTACAAACCGCAATGACATGATCTTCCGGAAAAGCAACTCTATCGGTAACGCGAAAAGGGAAAAAGCCGACCTGAACGACCGAGCCTTTCTGGGCAAATTTCATTGCCGCATGATCACCAGCCCCGCCACGGGTGCCGACATACCACTCACTCTCTCCACACAGTTCGACGAATTGTTGGGGCTCGAGCGGCAATTGATTCAGATGCAACAATCCTTCTGCGATTGCCACCAGGAGAGCGGAGGAGGAACTCAGACCTGCTGCCATGGGTATGTTGCCGGCTACCACGATGTTGGCGCCTTTGAGGCGTTTGTTTGTAAAATGGGCCTGAAAACGACCATAGGCTGCACGAATGTAGTTTGACCAGTGGCCCGGCATGTTTTCCAGATGAGCGGCAACGGCCGGGCTGTCGACAAAATCGATCCATCTGTTTTGCGAGAACCCTTTTGTGATTTCATCAATTGAAAAGCACTGATCGGGAAAAGCCGACGGGAAGAGGTGGTGCAGGTGTATCTGGCGGTCGGATCGGTTTCCCATAACGGCAAAAACTTCACGATCAATGGCGATCATATTTCCATAACCGCCCTGATGGTCGATATGGCGCCCCATGATATTTACCCGGCCGGGTGAGCGGCTAATGATAACCTCGGTGTTGCCAAAGTCTTTGATATATTTTTGCAGCAGAGAGATTATGAGCGAGCGTTTTTCATTGATATCGAGATAACGTTCATCATAGGTATTTTTTAAATACAGCGTTGATTCACGGCTGTTTTTTTCAAATGCTTTCAACCAGCTATGTGCAGTTTTGAGGCTCTGGACTTTGTGGGGAACTTTGAGCTCTTTTTTATCATTCAGAATTGTTTTAATCCGGTCGAGTTCTTCCGGTGTGTTGAATGCCATCACCTGGTGGGAGTGATCGATGGGGATC
Organism: uncultured Cytophagia bacterium; assembly: GCA_964608385.1. Classification (GTDB taxonomy): domain Bacteria; phylum Zhuqueibacterota; class Zhuqueibacteria; order Residuimicrobiales; family Oceaniaggregativiventaceae; genus Oceaniaggregativivens_A. The sequence goes on along the minus strand of CAZSOP010000215.1, from coordinate 2,803 downwards.
GTAATAATCCGGGCATTGGTATGGCTCAGGTGATAAACGATATCCGTAAGGTATTCTTCTTTTTGTGCGTTGTTCGAATAAATTTTTTCAACAGCTTTATAGAGAGCCGGCGCTTTGAACAGATAAACCGACAGGTTTGCCCATTCGCTTTGATGCAGCTGTTCAGCTGTGTATGAGAGGTTGTTGACATGGAGTCTGTTATCAAAGCCGGGAAAATGGTTTTCCAGTATGTCTGAGGTTGTGTTTTCCCCTTTTCGAACGGCATCCCAAAGTGGGCCGAGGGCCAGGCTCGCCTTTTTTTCCACTTTGAAATATTGAAACGCCGTCTGCTGAAGGCGTTCTGCACTGACCGGCCCATTCGCCGTTAGTTCTTTAAGCTTTTGGATCAGCTTGAATCTGGAGATATCAAATACTTCTACAATTGCTTCAGGTTCGCCGTTTTCACCGTACATGATACGACCGGAACCGGCGAAATATTTTTTTTTGCCGACAATAAAGGCAAGATCGGCCCGGGTCTGGTTAAATGTGTGGATGAGTCTGGCCAGGGCTCCGGTATCGATGACTTTATCGCCGGCGACGACCAGGATATTACCTCTATAGTTGAGATTTTTCAGCATACGCGCGGCAGCCTTGGCAGCATTGCCTGTACCGCGTTGCTCAGGTTGATGGCAAAACAGAATATGGCCCCCTGAAAGCGAAGCAGCCTGCATGACCTGTTCGATCATTTGTCCGACAACGATGAAATGGGTCTTAATTCCACACCGCCTATAGGTTTTGATCGATCGTTCTATAACCGTCTGATCTTCGATCGTATGGCAGACCTTGTGAAGCAAAGGAGAACGCATGCGGGTGCCTTTTCCGGCCGCAAGTATTACCGAAACAATTTCGTTTTTCATGATCCTTGTCTTTTTGTTTAATGCTTTCCGATGATCCCAGTGGCTTGGTTTTTTTGCTCAAGCTGTTTGAATTAAGAACTTATAATAATAGTTTGAAAATCAATTTGCAAGTAGTGTTTGCACGGGAAGAATAAAAAGTTTATATTTACAACGCTATTAACAAACGCAATAAACGAGGCTGGAAAGATGGGTCTGCAAACCTATTTTGAATCATTTCGCAGTAATGTTATCGGTGTTGACCAAATCTTTGAAAGCGCTTACGGTGAGCGATCAATAATTTATCTGGATTGGACAGCCAGCGGCAGACTTTATAACACGATTGAGGATAAAATCAAAAACACCTTTGGTCCTTTTGTCGGGAACACCCATTCTGAGGCCAGCGTGACCGGTACGCTGATGACCCATGCCTATCATCAGGCACAAAAGTTGATCAAGAAGCACCTTTGTACCGGTCCGGACGATGTTCTCTTGCACGCCGGATTCGGCATGACAGCTGCGGTGAACAAGTTACAGCGAATCCTGGGCTTGAAAATTCCTGAACAATTATTCTCAATCGTTAAGCTGCCCCGTAAAGAAAGACCTGTGGTTTTTATAACCCACATGGAACACCATTCCAATCAAACCTCATGGCTGGAAACGCTGGCTGATGTGGTTGTTCTGCATCCGACTTTAGAGGGGCTGGTTGATCTCAATTCACTTGAAGACTATTTAAAGCGATACCGTCACCGGCCCTTAAAGATCGGGGCTTTTACGGCGTGTTCTAATGTTACGGGAATATGTACCCCTTACCATCAGATGGCAAAGCTCATGCATGAACACGATGGGTATTGTTTCGTCGATTTTGCGGCGTCCGCCCCTTATGTCGATATCTGTATGCGCCCATCCGACGAATCTGAAAAGTTGGATGCAATCTTTTTTTCTCCGCATAAATTTTTGGGCGGGCCGGGTTCTTCCGGTGTTCTGATATTTGACAAATCCCTGTATAAAAACAAGATTCCGGACCAGCCCGGTGGTGGAACGGTGGATTGGACGGATCCCTGGGGGCATCATAGATTCAGCAACAATATTGAGGTGCGCGAGGATGGCGGAACACCGGGATTTATACAGTCCATTCGCGCAGCGCTGGCAATGCAACTTAAACGGGAGATGGGTGTTGAAAAACTGCTTGCCCGCGAAGAAGAGCTGAAAACCAGATTGTTTTGTGAATTGCGGCGCATTCCCAATCTCGTTGTACTTGCCGATCACATTGAAAACCGCCTGGGAATTTTTTCCTTTTATTTAAAGGATATTCATTATAATCTGGTCGTCAAATTGCTCAATGACCGGTTTGGCATACAAACCAGGGGGGGGTGTTCATGTGCCGGCACCTACGGACATTACCTCTTGCACGTCGATCAGCAGCAATCCCGCCAGATCACTTCCAGAATCGATCAGGGTGATTTGTCGGCCAAGCCCGGCTGGATTCGGATGTCCGTTCACCCCACCACATCTGATGAAGAAATCGACGTTTTTATCGATGCGATAAAACAAATTTCCAAACACGCCGCCAAATGGCAAGGGGACTATAGTTACTCCTCTTCGAAAAATGAATTTTATCATCGTTGTCACAGAGGTGTGGATATTAAAGAATGGTTCAGATTGGATAACATTTGATCATAGAACAGGCAAGCAGCTACTCGATCGTCTGATCCTTGGGCGGCAAATGGGTTGAGAATACATCGTGCAAAAAAGCGTCATGTATCGTTTTTAATTTTTTTTTGTAATTTTCGCCACTCCTTTTCAAGGTCAGGGGATTGTGGCGGTGGCATCCTCGGTTTTTTCCAAATTTTTTGGAAGCGGTCCTATAGATTGCCGGTTTCCGGGGCGGCACCCTAGCAGGTTTTGTTCGTGGGGTTTTTTTGGTCTGC
>CAZSOP010000214.1:0-7400 GCA_964608385.1 uncultured Cytophagia bacterium | reverse complement strand
GTAGGTTCCGCCTAAAGGCGGTACTACCTGCCCTGAATCTAACATAAAAAGCCTCCATGAAAACTCAAAAATCTATCGATTGAGGGGCAGTCTGGGTCTTTCTGCAGTTCCCCGCCTTGTGGGTAGGTTCCGCCTAAAGGCGGTACTACCTGCCCTGAATCTAACATAAAAAGCCTCTATGAAAATTCGGGAGGATCAATGCAAGGATAAACGGATGGATTCTTTTACCTATTATTGTATTGTTCAGCAGATTAAATAACAGTCTGACACAAAGGACTGGGAAAACAAAACAGACTGATTTTGACCCAACAGAGTAGCCTGAAGATACAAAAAGAGTATTCACAGCAGGCCATTCTTCAATTTGAGCTTGTCCATATCCTCAAATCTGCTCTAAAAAATATACGATTTTAAACAAACCGCAAAAAACGCGATGGGGCGCAAAGAAAAAAATATTGCAGAAAAATTATGAAAAATTTATCAAACCATACAGAACATTTTATACAACCTTTCCTTCACATGCCCTGTGTTTTGCGGTGATGTCTATTAACCGTTATATATAAATTCACCTGCTTTTATAATACTAATTCTACTGGGTTTTTACAACACCCCGATTCTGCAACCATGATTCATTGGCGAAAAATAAAATCTCAGCTTTTGACCGGTCTCTTTGCCATCGATTTTAAATCCGTAAGATCAGCGATATTGACCGGTTTGCCGGTATAAACGCTTTTTCTCGCCGCAATGCCGACGAGGATAGACATGACGCCATCGCGCACGCCGGCCTGCTGACCCAGGGGATCGGGTTTGTCCGGGTGGACAAATATCTTGTCGAGCATGATCGGATCTCCTCCCCAATGGCCGCCGGGCTGGTGTTCGGCCTTGATGATTTGTGCCGGTTTGTCCGTAAAACGGCTGTTGGGAATGAAAACGAGTTCATTGAAATCCTTGCTGTCAAATCCTTCTATACGCGCTTCCAGCCTGCCTTTGGTGCCGTTAAAGGCGATCCAATAGCCTTCATAATCGCTGTCGCCGGTGAGTGAATAGTTGAGATAGACGCCGTTGGCATATTTGATCACCGCCGAATGTTTGCTGAAAATATCGATCTGATGCCGGAAAACGCAATTGTCGCGAACATAGCCATCGTATTGTTCATTTTTTGTATAGAGGTTATGGAGATGCTCCTTTTTGGTGATATCCCAAAAATAGGCACATTGACCGGAATGGGCGCAGTTCCGGCAACTTTGCCCTCTGAAAGCGCCGTTGGAGCCAAAACGCTCAAGGGTGGCATAGGCGAAGACTTGTTCGGGTTCGGAATCGATATACCAGTTCGCCATGTCGAAATGATGAGTGCCTTTATGCACCCACAGGGTTCCGCCTCTGCAGGCTTCGCCATGCCATCTGCGCATATATTCGGCGAGGTGATTATCGCTCAGGTAATATTGAAATTCAGCAGAGGTGATTTCCCCAACCAAACCCTGCATCAGCAGCTCTTTGATTTTTGCACGATAAGGCGGATAACGATAATTAAAAGTGACAATGACGTTTTTTCCGGATTTCTTTTCCGCATCGATAATGGCCTGGGCCTTTTGTTCATCGATGGTAAGCGGTTTTTCGGTGATGATGTTACACCCCAGCTCAAGCCCCCGGATGACAATCTTGTGGTGAACCGAATCCTCGGTGGTAACAATGATGGTTTCCGGCTTTACTTTGTGAACCATTTCATCGAGATCAATAAAGACAGGGCAATCGCATCCGATGTACTGCTTTGCATAATTGACTCTACCGGGATTATGATCGCATAGCCCGACCATTTCAACATAGTCTGAGTAATTTTGCACCAGGTTACGCCCCCACATCGAACAGCCCCTGACGCCTGTGCCCACGAGGGCGACTCTCAATTTTTTCGGGGTCTGTGCTGCTGCTTTTAAAGATGCGGAACCCAACAGCATCGCTCCTCCGGCCGCAGCGCCGGTATTTGCCATAAATTGTCGACGGTTCATCTTTTTCATTTTAGCTCCTTGCAATTTAACAGACTATCCTAAAAGATCTTTCTTTATAGTAAGATCAAGTCTTATTAATATTTCCGTTCATCGGAGAAATTGACAATTCAATATTTCAAATACTCGTCCGGAGAAATGTCGAGGCCGCTTTCCCGAGGCAGCCTCCACATATAATCAGGATCAATATTGGGCTTCAAGTCTGCATATTTCTGCATCAGAACAATCTTTTTCTCAAGACACTCGTCAAAGTTGGGGCCGTAATCGTGACCATTTTCTCCATAGCGGTAGACAGGCATGAATTCCACATCGGTTTGTCGCCACAGCTCGAGCAGGTCTCTGGTATTTTTCAACTCCAGCTCGATCATTTCCTGTAAAAACTCCTTTTTCTGATTACGAATGTCCGCTGTCGTTGCATTCAAATAGCCATGCACACCTGTAATCCAGGCACAGGTATTGCGCAGGGTCATGAGATAGCAGCGCCAGGCTTTTAATCGATCCTGCAGGTCGCTGAAAATCGGCAACGCCTTTTGGCCCTGTTCGAGCGAGGCGGTGATAAGGGCCGTTTTTTCGATAGCCGAATCCAGGCCGGCCCAGACCTTTGTATCATAAATCTCAACATTTTTTTCACACTGTTCGAGCGTATAAAGATCCCAGAGAGCATCTGCCTGCAGGTCGACCCGGTTGGGGTTGTTAAAGACCGCGAGCAAATAATCCTCATAATACGCCCGTTCTTTTTCAGGTATTCGTGCGATATCCGGCACCAATGGCCGGTCCCATATGCGATACCAGGTAAATCCGGAAGCGGCATAGAGTCCCATATCCGGTACACTTTTGTTCACTCGATCCACTTGTTTCCAAATAGAAAAGAGCGTATCACCCAGTTCATGACCTACCCAGCGCCCGGCGACTGTAGAAATGAACGAATCCGGTTGCTGTAAATGATTGAATTGTACCGCCGTCACGATTTCCCGGTTGATGTCCCAGGGCACCAGCGATCGGGGTTCAACATCGACGTTGATATGGCGGGCTTGCTGGTTGATTTGTTGCTGTAAATTTTTAAAGGTGTTCCACGGACTCGGAATTCCCTTGATATAAGGGCTGCCCTTTGCTGTGGCATGAGTGAATATATTCGAGCCTCGTTTTTGTAATTCCGCTCTGCGTTTTTGCTGACTGGGGGCATCATAGCGCTGGGTTTGGGCGGAAAGATCAATTCCTTTTTCGAGACCATTTAAGATAATTTCTGCCTCCTCGGCAATATTTTTAAGTCCGGTAATAATACGAAAATCAGGATTCATCTTATGCGCGGCGTCGCGAAGGGTATGATAATAACGAATAATATTTTCGGCAGCTTTGCGGGCAATGACGTCATCCGGTCTCCACTCTCTTACCAGATAAGGTCCGCCATTGCGGCCCGGATAAAGACTTTCGGTATACTCGAATCCCGATCCGCTGTCATTGATCAGGGTGACCATAAAGCCCAATTCCGGAACCGCTTTGAGCACTTTTGTCAGCATCTCTGCATAGTGCCAGCGTGCGAGGGGATGAACAACCGTCAAATTATACCGTGGTCTGAAGGCGCGGAAGGTGTGATCGACGCGCGCACCGCGGAGCCAGGGAAACTTTTGCCAGAAAGATTCCGGCATCGAACGGGGATTCGCCATATACATACCCGGTGTTAGTCCATAGCTGTCGGCCAGGCGCGCCTGGCCGACAGCTATGGACTAACACCGGGTATGTATATGGCGAATCCCCGTTCGATGCCGGAATCTTTCTGGCAAAAGTTTCCCTGGCTCCGCGGTGCGCGCGTCGATCACACCTTCCGCGCCTTCAGACCACGGTATAATTTGACGGTTGTTCATCCCCTCGCACGCTGGCACTATGCAGAGATGCTGACAAAAGTGCTCAAAGCGGTTCCGGAATTGGGCTTTATGGTCACCCTGATCAATGACAGCGGATCGGGATTCGAGTATACCGAAAGTCTTTATCCGGGCCGCAATGGCGGACCTTATCTGGTAAGAGAGTGGAGACCGGATGACGTCATTGCCCGCAAAGCTGCCGAAAATATTATTCGTTATTATCATACCCTTCGCGACGCCGCGCATAAGATGAATCCTGATTTTCGTATTATTACCGGACTTAAAAATATTGCCGAGGAGGCAGAAATTATCTTAAATGGTCTCGAAAAAGGAATTGATCTTTCCGCCCAAACCCAGCGCTATGATGCCCCCAGTCAGCAAAAACGCAGAGCGGAATTACAAAAACGAGGCTCGAATATATTCACTCATGCCACAGCAAAGGGCAGCCCTTATATCAAGGGAATTCCGAGTCCGTGGAACACCTTTAAAAATTTACAGCAACAAATCAACCAGCAAGCCCGCCATATCAACGTCGATGTTGAACCCCGATCGCTGGTGCCCTGGGACATCAACCGGGAAATCGTGACGGCGGTACAATTCAATCATTTACAGCAACCGGATTCGTTCATTTCTACAGTCGCCGGGCGCTGGGTAGGTCATGAACTGGGTGATACGCTCTTTTCTATTTGGAAACAAGTGGATCGAGTGAACAAAAGTGTACCGGATATGGGACTCTATGCCGCTTCCGGATTTACCTGGTATCGCATATGGGACCGGCCATTGGTGCCGGATATCGCACGAATACCTGAAAAAGAACGGGCGTATTATGAGGATTATTTGCTCGCGGTCTTTAACAACCCCAACCGGGTCGACCTGCAGGCAGATGCTCTCTGGGATCTTTATACGCTCGAACAGTGTGAAAAAAATGTTGAGATTTATGATACAAAGGTCTGGGCCGGCCTGGATTCGGCTATCGAAAAAACGGCCCTTATCACCGCCTCGCTCGAACAGGGCCAAAAGGCGTTGCCGATTTTCAGCGACCTGCAGGATCGATTAAAAGCCTGGCGCTGCTATCTCATGACCCTGCGCAATACCTGTGCCTGGATTACAGGTGTGCATGGCTATTTGAATGCAACGACAGCGGACATTCGTAATCAGAAAAAGGAGTTTTTACAGGAAATGATCGAGCTGGAGTTGAAAAATACCAGAGACCTGCTCGAGCTGTGGCGACAAACCGATGTGGAATTCATGCCTGTCTACCGCTATGGAGAAAATGGTCACGATTACGGCCCCAACTTTGACGAGTGTCTTGAGAAAAAGATTGTTCTGATGCAGAAATATGCAGACTTGAAGCCCAATATTGATCCTGATTATATGTGGAGGCTGCCTCGGGAAAGCGGCCTCGACATTTCTCCGGACGAGTATTTGAAATATTGAATTGTCAATTTCTCCGATGAACGGAAATATTAATAAGACTTGATCTTACTATAAAGAAAGATCTTTTAGGATAGTCTGTTAAATTGCAAGGAGCTAAAATGAAAAAGATGAACCGTCGACAATTTATGGCAAATACCGGCGCTGCGGCCGGAGGAGCGATGCTGTTGGGTTCCGCATCTTTAAAAGCAGCAGCACAGACCCCGAAAAAATTGAGAGTCGCCCTCGTGGGCACAGGCGTCAGGGGCTGTTCGATGTGGGGGCGTAACCTGGTGCAAAATTACTCAGACTATGTTGAAATGGTCGGGCTATGCGATCATAATCCCGGTAGAGTCAATTATGCAAAGCAGTACATCGGATGCGATTGCCCTGTCTTTATTGATCTCGATGAAATGGTTCACAAAGTAAAGCCGGAAACCATCATTGTTACCACCGAGGATTCGGTTCACCACAAGATTGTCATCCGGGGGCTTGAGCTGGGGTGTAACATCATCACCGAAAAACCGCTTACCATCGATGAACAAAAGGCCCAGGCCATTATCGATGCGGAAAAGAAATCCGGAAAAAACGTCATTGTCACTTTTAATTATCGTTATCCGCCTTATCGTGCAAAAATCAAAGAGCTGCTGATGCAGGGTTTGGTTGGGGAAATCACCTCTGCTGAATTTCAATATTACCTGAGCGATAATCACCTCGCCGAATATATGCGCAGATGGCATGGCGAAGCCTGCAGAGGCGGAACCCTGTGGGTGCATAAAGGCACTCATCATTTCGACATGGCGAACTGGTATATCGATTCCGAACCCGAACAAGTCTTCGCCTATGCCACCCTTGAGCGTTTTGGCTCCAACGGCGCTTTCAGAGGGCAAAGTTGCCGGAACTGCGCCCATTCCGGTCAATGTGCCTATTTTTGGGATATCACCAAAAAGGAGCATCTCCATAACCTCTATACAAAAAATGAACAATACGATGGCTATGTTCGCGACAATTGCGTTTTCCGGCATCAGATCGATATTTTCAGCAAACATTCGGCGGTGATCAAATATGCCAACGGCGTCTATCTCAACTATTCACTCACCGGCGACAGCGATTATGAAGGCTATTGGATCGCCTTTAACGGCACCAAAGGCAGGCTGGAAGCGCGTATAGAAGGATTTGACAGCAAGGATTTCAATGAACTCGTTTTCATTCCCAACAGCCGTTTTACGGACAAACCGGCACAAATCATCAAGGCCGAACACCAGCCCGGCGGCCATTGGGGAGGAGATCCGATCATGCTCGACAAGATATTTGTCCACCCGGACAAACCCGATCCCCTGGGTCAGCAGGCCGGCGTGCGCGATGGCGTCATGTCTATCCTCGTCGGCATTGCGGCGAGAAAAAGCGTTTATACCGGCAAACCGGTCAATATCGCTGATCTTACGGATTTAAAATCGATGGCAAAGAGACCGGTCAAAAGCTGAGATTTTATTTTTCGCCAATGAATCATGGTTGCAGAATCGGGGTGTTGTAAAAACCCAGTAGAATTAGTATTATAAAAGCAGGTGAATTTATATATAACGGTTAATAGACATCACCGCAAAACACAGGGCATGTGAAGGAAAGGTTGTATAAAATGTTCTGTATGGTTTGATAAATTTTTCATAATTTTTCTGCAATATTTTTTTCTTTGCGCCCCATCGCGTTTTTTGCGGTTTGTTTAAAATCGTATATTTTTTAGAGCAGATTTGAGGATATGGACAAGCTCAAATTGAAGAATGGCCTGCTGTGAATACTCTTTTTGTATCTTCAGGCTACTCTGTTGGGTCAAAATCAGTCTGTTTTGTTTTCCCAGTCCTTTGTGTCAGACTGTTATTTAATCTGCTGAACAATACAATAATAGGTAAAAGAATCCATCCGTTTATCCTTGCATTGATCCTCCCGAATTTTCATAGAGGCTTTTTATGTTAGATTCAGGGCAGGTAGTACCGCCTTTAGGCGGAACCTACCCACAAGGCGGGGAACTGCAGAAAGACCCAGACTGCCCCTCAATCGATAGATTTTTGAGTTTTCATGGAGGCTTTTTATGTTAGATTCAGGGCAGGTAGTACCGCCTTTAGGCGGAACCTAC
>CAZSOP010000213.1:0-7424 GCA_964608385.1 uncultured Cytophagia bacterium | reverse complement strand
AAGCAGCGGCTGTTGCTGTTCTCTATGCTTTTTTCCTGTCCGTGGTGGTTTACCGCGAGGTAAAACTCAAAGATCTGCCGGAAATATTACGGCAGACCGTGATTACCAATGCCGTGGTCATGCTTTTGATCGGTACATCGATGGCGCTCTCCTGGGTTCTCGCATATGAGAATATTCCCCAGAATATAAGCGCCACGCTTATCGCTCTGACCGAAAGCAAGATTATTATTTTGCTGATTATCAATGTGATTTTACTGGCCGTGGGTACGTTTATGGATGCCACGCCGGCGGTATTGATCTTTACACCGATCTTTTTGCCCGTTGTCGTCAAACTTGGTATAGATCCCCTGCATTTCGGTATTATAATGATTCTTAATCTCTGTATCGGTATTTGTACGCCACCGGTCGGTGCTGTTCTCTTTGTCGGTTGTGCCGTGGCCAATACCAAAATAACCAATATTATTCCATGGCTGTTGCCCTTTTTTATCGCCATGATCGTATCTCTGATGCTGGTAACGTTTATTCCGGAATTGACCATGTATCTGCCCAAAATATTGGGTTTTTAACGGTGCAGAGAGTTTTAGCAGCGGTATGATTAGAAACGGTTCTGAAAAGTAATCTTTGCATCTATTTTATTGAAATGCAAAAGCGTTGTTTGCAATCCTGTTCTTTGAAAACCCTGAACTTTGAATATCGATTCAAAGAAAACCGGAGAATCGTCCTGTAGATAGTTTTGCTCAAACGCTTTCAGATGATCCGGCGTTGTAAAATAATCGACCATGGAGATATGTCCGACATCATGCGTTGAGGCAAAAATAAGGATGGCATTATCATTTGTGCCGGGTAGCCTGGCGACAACCCCATAGTCTTCAACGTATTCGGTATCCGAAATGGTGGAAGCATTGTAGGAATAAACCGTGTCCTTTTCCGCATCGATGAAATCGAGCTGATTGGGATAAATTTGATAGCTAAAACTCAGATTGTGGACAAGGTTGTTGAGAAGACGAAACGTCTTAAACGAGCCGATAAAAATGATATTTTTGCTCCTTATATCCTCCCATTGCAGATTCGAAGATAACTTTAATTCAACGGCTTTATCGGCTTTCCAGAATGTGGGAAGGATATTGGTCAGACTCCACGGTGCGAATTTTCCCAAAAAGGAATGCGTTGTCTGAGAAATGGCGCTGTTTTGGTCTTCTTTTCGATTCAGCCAGGCCTGCATGTCTTTATCGGAATTGATCTGAACATCACGGACGTACAAAAGTCGCCATTCCGGTGTATATTCTTTATAGAGGTAATAATCTCCCAATACGATCAGAGTCGGCAGGTCGTTTTTAATAAATGTGGACCAAACCGGGTTGTCAGCAGGTATATACATAAATTCTGATTTCGAGCTTTCTTTATGTATCCAGAACCAGGCGATCAGCAGGGTTATAATAAGAAATGCAATATTAAGAGTGGGAATGAGAATTCTGGAGGGTTGTGATTTGGTCTTTTGTTGTTCTTTAAAGACGACCCTGTAATGGCCTTTAGGAATAGAAAAAACCAGAGAATCCTTACATCCCTCATTGAGATAATAACTGTCCAATTTTTTGCGCAAATTATGGACATAAACCCGGACTGTGGTGTCGTCTTTTAAAGTCTGATCATATTTTCTTCCAAAGACATCATAGGCAATGGTCGCTTCTTTCGGCTGTTGTTCCGCAAGTGAGGCTTTGACCAGATATGCCAAGAGTTGTTTATAGGTTTCAGAATCAGCAAATTCTCTGCTTTGCATGATTTTTTCGAGATGTGATTCTATTTTCTTTTTGTTCATTTTCTGCAATAAAAAGGTGGACAACATCTTTATAAATTATAGTTAACCGTTTTTATAAAAACAAGGAAAAGTTAATAGCCTGTTATTAACCGTTAATACGTTGATCATAATTGATTGAATAGGTACAATAAATAAAGCTTCGTTGCTGTCCCAAATTATCAAAATCATCATTTTTTCAAGTTGAAAATATGGCATTTATACATTTTTTAAGCTAAAATGTCAAAACAGGTCAACAAAAAGCCGCACCACAGAGGAAAGAAAGAGAGGGAACAGAGAGAAAAATCATTTTAAAAAGAGCGATTTAAATTCTATCGATTCAAACCGATTGCCGTTAATAAATCTCATTTTATTGATTTTATTTACCTTTAAAAGAGACTCTTGAAAGAACCGTTTCATGTTCTCAAACCACTCGTACCATTTTTCTTTTTTTTTTCAGAGCAACTCTGGTTATTTTTTTATGCTTATAAAAGTTATTTTGGACAAGAGTGACAAGTCTTATGTATAAATCACCTCCGCTGGACTTTGTTTTTTCAGTGGAATTATCCTGCTGACAGATTTAAAAGGAATTTGAAAATATGCTATTAAAAAAACCCGGTGTTTATATTCGGATTATTTTATTCTCGTTCGTTCTTTTGTGGTTGGGATCAGCTGTTGATGTATATCCTGAAGAAAATGTGGTACACTATAATGGTACATTAAATAATAAAGTGCGCCAGGTCTACTGTCTTAATAAGGAGTGGAGTTATCTGGAGAATTCGATGGTACGGCTCGATGACCTTGGCGCCTCAAATCAATGGCAACAGGTGAATTTACCGCACACCTGGAATCGTTTCGATGCCGTCGACAATCAACCCGGTTATCGGCGTGATGCCGGCTGGTACCGGAAGGAGATTTTCATTCCGCAACAGTACGACGGTCGTCTGATACTTGCTTTTGAAGGGGTGAACATGCAGTGTGTGGTGTATGTAAACCAACAGCCGGCGGGTGGTCATACAGGCGGTTATGTCGGCTTTGAAATCGATATTACGCCTTTTATCAAGCCCGGCAAGATGAATACATTTGATGTTCGTGTCGATAATTCAATTGATCGCAACCTTATTCCCTCGCAAAAATCGGATTTTGTCATTTATGGCGGTATCTGTCGAGATGTTTGGCTAAAAGCGGTAGCCGATATATATATTCGGCAGGCGAGAATATCCACACCCCGCGTTGATGTCGAAACGGCTGAATCCGTCATTGATCTGGATATAATCAATACTACCGACTCTTCTCAGGCGTTGCATCTTTTGTTTACTCTTGCAGATGGAACTGATCGGAAGGTGTGGCAGAAACAGTATGATCGAACGATTCCTTCAAAGGCTTCCACAATAACGCTGGAGCTGCCACTGGTAGAGGAGCCAATGCTGTGGTCTCCGGATCAACCTCATCTTTACACATTAAAAATTGATCTCCAAAGTCCGAACGGCCGGGATTTGCTGCAACAGCCGTTTGGGTTTCGCTGGTTTGAATTTCAGCAAGGCGGTCCATTCTTTCTCAACGGCGAGCGCCTTTTGCTGCGGGGAACGCACCGGCATGAAGATCATGCCGGATATGGAAATGCCTTGCCGGATTCGCTGCACCGGCGGGATATCAGGATGATCAAAGAGATGGGCGCCAATTTTATCCGCCTGGGACATTACCCGCAGGATCCCGAGGTCTATCGCGCCTGTGATGAACTCGGCTTGCTGGTGTGGGATGAATTACCCTGGTGTCGCGGTGGTATGGGGGGTGAGGTCTGGCAGGAAAATACCAGGCGTTTGTTGACGGAGCAGATACTGCAAAACTATAATCATCCCAGCATTATACTCTGGTCTTTGGGTAATGAAATATACTGGTTGCCCGATTTTTCCGATGGGGGTGACCCGGAGAATTTGAACGGCTATCTTACCGGTTTGAATGAACTCGCCCATGAGCTGGACCCTTACCGCCTCACCACCATGCGCAAATACTATGACGGCGCGCATATAACCGATGTGTTTTCACCCTCGATCTGGGCCGGCTGGTATTCCGGCGTTTATAAAACCTATAAACAGGCGCTTGAAGACGCGAGAAAAAAATATCCCCGTTTTATGCATGCAGAGTATGGTGGTTCCAGCCATGTCGGCCGCCATGAAGAAAATCCTATCACCGGTGAAGGCAGGCTAAAAGAGAACGAGTGGGCAGAACAACCCAATATGAGCAGAGTCCTCAATGCTTCTAAAATCGGCAACTGGAATGAAAATTATATCGTCGACCTGTTCGACTGGCATCTAATGGTCACAGAGCAGCTCGATTGGTTTACCGGCAATGCTCAGTGGGCGTTTAAGGATTTCGCCACGCCATTGAGACCGGAAAATCCGATTCCCTATATCAATCAAAAGGGGCTTGTGGATCGTGCCGGAAATCCCAAAGATGCCTATTATGTATTCAAGAGTTACTGGACCACGGAACCGCAATTCTGTTACATCGAGTCACACACCTGGCCGGTACGCAGCGGCCGTGAGGGCAAGTCCAGCGAGGTTTGTGTCTATAGCAACTGTGAGGATGTGGAACTGATTCTGAACGGCATGTCCCTGGGCAAAAAAAGCCGTAACATCAGTGATTTTCCGGCCACCGGGTTTCATTGGAAGGCCGTGTTTCGTCCCGGCGAAAATGAGCTCATTGCTCTTGGTGGCATTGATGATCACAGGGGTGCTGCGGACACGCTCTTGTTTACCTATATGACGGAAAAACCGGGCAAGCCCGATCAATTGATACTGGGTTCGGAAAAAACAGATGAGGGTTATCTTATCGAAGCAAAAGTCGTTGATAAAAACGGGCGGTTGTGTCTGGATTTAAATGACCGGATCTATTTCGACCACAATGGTGTCGGATATCTTTACCAAGATTATGGCACGCCGACGCGCAGCAATGTGATCGAAATTGCAAATGGTCGCGCTGCAATTGAATTCAAATGCACGCGCCCGGGCAAGGCTGTTATCGAGGCCCGGACACAGAATTTTAAAGGCAGTTATCTAAAGATTGACTGTGATTAAAAAGAAGGTTAATTTTTCGACCAAGTGAGGAGATTTTTAATGAAAGCAATGAAGATAAGACGGTTGTTTGCCCTTCTTATCCTTGTACTCGGGGTTCACATTTTGTTCGCCGGAACAACGGGAAAAATTGCCGGTAAGGTGGTCGATAGTGAAACCGGAGAGGTGCTGGCAGGGGCAAATGTGATCATTACCCATATTTGGTCCAAAAATGAGCCCCTTGAGCTGAACAATCCCATGGGAGCGGCAACTAACCTGGACGGGCAGTATTTTATTATCAACATACCGCCGTCGACCTATGATGTCAAGGTTTCGTACATGGGTTATCGTCCCGAGGTAAGGGAGAGGGTGCTGGTGCAAGTTGACAAGACAACGCGTCTCAATTTTGAGTTGATACCACAGGCGCTGGAGGGGGAAGCGGTCACGGTAACCGCCTATTCCGAAGATGTGGTGCAACCGGACTTGACCGCCACGCGAAAAACCTATGATGTACCTGATATTCAGGATGATGTCGGAATTTCTGATATCACTGATATTCTTGATCTCCAATCCGAGGTGGTGGGCGAGCATTTTCGCGGCGGCCGTGCGGGTGAAGCAAGGTATTTGCTCGCCGGTGCGGCTATTGTCAATCCATTAACCAATGAAAGGGCTTTTAATCCCGATGTCAGCGGTTTGCAACAGGTAGAGGTTTACACGAGCGGTTTCTCCGCTGAATATGGTAACGCCCAGTCTGGTGTGGTGAACATGGTCACCAAGGAGGGTAAAAGCCAATGGACATCACGGGTTGAATTCTCTTTTACTGTGCCGTATTACAAAGTCTGGGAACAACGCTTCAATGAGGATGGCTCTGTTTATTATCAGGGGGGATCTCCCTATTCACCTGAAAATCTCGATTATTACAATATGCTCATCGATACCACTGAATGGCTCAAGGAAAATCCCACGCAGCCGGGCAAGCCTTTATTCGATGAAGGCTTTGGATTCGGCCCCAGATACCTTCCTGTGAGTGAATGGCTAAGTCGCTGGCCACCCCCTTCTGATGCTGAAAAGCGACGTGATTCTTTAAAAATCGCCTCATTATCACGCGTTCAGTGGTTGATGGCGCATCGCGAGGTGGGTATGGAATATGACGATGATGTCGATTATGAACTGACGCTATCGACCGGTGGACCGATTTCCAGGAATATGAGATTATTCTTTGCGATGAGTCAGGACATTGAACAAGAGGACATACCCACACCCTACCCGCAACAGAACCGCCAGCTTATGAGCAACCTTACCTACAATATGGGACTGAATAATAAATTTAAATTCAATTTTATCTATGATCGTGAATTTGACCACAGCGGCTACTGGAGACGTATTTTATTCGACCGTGAATTGAGTATGTCCAAGGAAATCAATACCTCCTTTCAATATGGGGTTGAATGGAATCATATTTTCAACAATTCCACCTTTATGGATGTTAAGATGAATTTACTCGATCTTGTTTCAGAGGAGCGCATTGAATTGTTGGAAGAAGATGAGTTTGTCGTCGATTATGCCAAGAGCAGTAATTGGGTCGACTATAATGGCCCACCTTATTTGCGTGTCGGTCGGCCGGATGACGACAAAGGAGATGTTAAAACCCGCACCTATAATTTTCAGGGCAGCCTGACCAGCCAGGTGAATCAGAGCAATCTGCTGAAAACAGGGATTCAATTCTCTTTTTATGATCTGGATGTGGATCGCAAAGAAAACACCTATAGCTATGGAGATTACCGCGATGTCGAGTTTGCGAAACAGCCCTACGAAGGTGCTCTTTATATCCAGGATAAAATGGAATTCGAGGGATTGATCGCAAATGTCGGTTTGCGTCTCGATTTTTACGACTTTAATACTGAATATTTTGCTGATCAATTTTCGCCGCTGAGAAATCCGGAATTTACTGCAGAAGAAAATGCAGCCTATTATCATCGTGAAAGAGCGGCAATGGAAAAAGCTGAGGTGTCCTACAAGCTGGAGCCGCGAATCGGTATCTCCTTTCCGATTTCTGAACAGACCGTGTTCCATCTGAATTACGGAACATTCATGCAAAGACCGGCTTTTAATCAGATTCTTTTCAATCGAATCACCATCAATAATGACATTGAAGCGATCGGCAACCCCCGCCTCGAGCCCGAAATTACCAACTCTTATGATATCGGCATTGTCAACTCTTTTCCGTGGGGATTTAATCTGGATTTGAGTGCTTATTACAAGGATGTGAGGAATCTTATTGAAACGGCCTATTATATCGATGAACAACAAACCGAATACCGTACCTTTGTCAACCGCGATTATGCTGATATCAAGGGATTTCATGTCGACCTGGAAAGACGACGCGGCAGCCTTCGCGGCTATATTCGCTACAACTGGGAAGCGGCGACCGGTAAGAGCAGCAATGCCTTTAACGCTCCGGTAACCTTTTTCGAAACCCCGGATCCCAAATACGGTTATACCGAATTGCCCGATCCTGAAGATGTTTATCTTGATTTTGACCGCACACACAAGATCGTTATTCAACTCAAATACCGTAC
>CAZSOP010000212.1:0-7455 GCA_964608385.1 uncultured Cytophagia bacterium | reverse complement strand
GTTTCTTGGCGTTTTCTCAGCGGTTAAAAAAGTACTCATTATTCGGAAGAACCACGGAACTTTAGATTACTTTTTTATTCTTATGATTTTACCCTGCCCTGAATTCGCAGCAAGGCGGTTGGGCCGGTTTTTTTCTTGACATCCCCCCAACGTTTGTTAGTAAGATGAATTTACTATTTTTGTTGGCAAGGTAAAACCGTTGCTTTTTATAATTTTATTAAGTTGAAGAAAAATTGATATTATAAATCAATAAAAAATAGTCTAGTAACCTTACTATTTTAGTTAAAAAAATCCTTGACTTTTTGTGAGAAAACCTGTAAGCTAAATTCGAGAACGGTAGATGAATATGCGGCTTTTTGGCAAAAATTCAAAGTCCTGATTTATTTTTTGGAGGATTTATGATGAGGCACGTTCCTCGGATTATTCTAGGGGTGTTAATTTCCGTTTCACTGCTTCAGGCGGCAACCACAGGTAAAATAACAGGGGTGGTTACCGATGCCGAGACCGGTGAAGCCTTGCCCGGGGTGAATGTTATTCTGCAGGGAACCAATATGGGAGCTGCGACCAACCTCGAAGGCTATTATGTGATTGTCAATGTTCCCCCCGGAACCTATGACCTCAAGGCAACATATGTTGGTTACTCTGCTTATCTGGTAAAAAATATATCCGTCAAAATTGATCTGACCACCACCATCGATATGAAGCTGCAACAGGAAGTATTGGAAGGTGAAGAAGTGGTTGTCGTAGCACAGCGGCCGGTGGTGGTGAAGGATATTTCTTCCAGTCAGGCCAACCTCAGTATGAAAGAGGTCGAGTCGTTACCGGCTGTCAATGTGACCTCTATCGTCGGTACCCAGGCCGGTATTCGCGGCATGACCATTCGCGGCGGCAGCTCGAGTGAAACCGCGTTTGTGGTCAACGGTATCACCCTTCGCGATGAGCGCGACAATACGCCGTATACCGCCGTGAGTTATACCTCGGTGGAGGAGATCAAGATTCAAACCGGCGGATTCAACGCCGAATATGGCAATATTCGTTCCGGTATCATCAACGTGGTCACCAAAGAGGGAAAGAAGGATGGTTACACCTTCAGCATGCTGGGCCGGTACAGTCCGGTGGCACAAAAACATTTCGGTCATTCACCGCATTCACCCGAATCGTTCTGGATTCGGCCCTATGTCGATGACGAGGTGTGCTGGACCGGAACCGGTAACGGTGCCTGGGATGAATATACATTAAAGCAATATATCCCCTTCGAGGGTTTTAATTCCGTAGCACAAAAAACCCTGCAGGATGATAATCCGGACAACGACCTCACGCCTTATGCCGCACAAAGATTGTTCTTGTGGGAACATCGGCGCCAGCTGGACATTCAGCGGCCGGATTATGATGTCGATATGAGTTTTGGCGGACCGGTGCCACTTGTCGGCGACTATCTCGGCGATTTGCGCTTTTTTGCTTCCTATCGTAATTCCCGTGATATGTATATCGTCCCCCTCTCCAAGGATGGTTATAAAGACTGGAGTTCACAGGTAAAGCTCACTTCCGACATTTCCCCGAACATGAAGCTGATGATCGATTATATCGGCGGCAGGCAGATCGGCACCGCCAGTTCCCGAAGTGGCGCCGCAGGCATCTTTACATCGAACTGGGGCATTGCCAATAACCTCAGTCAGGTAAGTTTTATCGACACGCGTATGTTTGCAACCGATTATTGGTGTCCGACGCAGGTCACCCGTCTCAGCCTTGGTGCCAGATTTACTCATGTGCTCAATTCCAATTCGTTCTATGAGGTGAGCCTGAAAAGATTTGAATCCATCTATGACACCAATCCCGGTCGCGGCCGCGATACCAGCCGCGTCTATCTTTTTGGCAATAACTATTACGTCGATGAGGCGCCGTTTGGCTTTCAGCCGAACCCCAGCACCAGTAAAGTCGGCGGTGGTGACGGTGGCGGCATGCGCATGGGCGTGGGTATGAGTAACGCCCGCGACAGCAGTAATGTCACGGTTTATACAGCCAATGTTGATTTTAACAGCCAGATCGATCGTTACAATAACATCAAAGCCGGTATTGAATTCACTTATACCGACAACAATGTCAATTATGCTCAAATCGACGAGTTTTTGATCAGCAGTAATTCACATTCAAAATGGCACACCTTTCCCAAGCGCGGTGCGCTTTATGTGCAGGACAAGCTGGAATTCGAAGGTATGATCGCCAACGTCGGCTTGCGACTCGATTATTCCCATGCCGGCGGTGAGTGGTACGAGTACGATCCGTTTACCGATGCGTTTTCTTCCGAGTTTTCTCTTGGGGTGGATACGCTGCTGACACGCGAATCTACCGATCACATCTTTAATCTTAGTCCCAGACTGGGTGTGGCTTTTCCCATTTCGATCAACAGCAAGCTGTTTTTTAATTACGGCCATTTTCGACAGATGCCGACACCGGACAATCTCTATCTGTTCAGGCGTTTTTCCGACAACAATGCGGTAGCGCGGCTCGGCAATCCCAACCTGCCGCTCCCCAAGACCATTGCTTATGAGCTGGGGTATGAGCATAACATTCTCGACCAGTTCCTTCTGCGCATCACCGGATATTATAAGGATATATCGCAACAACCGCGTCTGGTACGCTATACCAACCGCGACAACAAGGTCAACTATACCGTGACCAAAGCCTCCAATTACAGAGATATCCGTGGATTTGAGTTTACTTTGGACAAAAATCGCGGCAAGTGGGTACAGGGGTTTGTCAACTATACCTACGAGGTAATCACTTCGGGAAATTTCGGTTTTGGTACCTATTATGAGAATCCGGTTACCCAGCGGCAGTATGAACGGGAATATCGCTACAATTATCAATCAAAGCCTATTCCGCAGCCTTATGCCCGCGCCAATCTGCTCTTCTTTCTGCCCGAGGATTTCGGACCGCGCCTGATGGGAATATATCCGATCGCGGATTTGCGTATGAACTTCCTCGCCAACTGGCGTTCCGGATACTATCTGACCTGGACAGGCGGCGGCAGCATCCCCGGTATCGAATACAACGTCCAGTGGCATGATTATTATAATGTCGATCTACGGCTGAGCAAGAGCTTTGCCCTGGGCAAAGCGGCTGAGCTGCAGTTTTTTATGGATGTCAGTAATCTGTTTAATTTCAAGTATATGACCAATTACGGCTTTTACGACGGCAAGGATTACGATGCTTATATGAAGTCACTGCACTTGCCCGCCGATGTTGCTGACGAGCTTCGTTACAACAATATACCGGGAGAGGATCAGCCCGGAGATTATCGCGATTATGATGTTGACTTTCAGCCCATGGAACTCTATACCAAAGATACCAGGGCAAAAGCCGGCGTCATTTATTATGACCGCGCCGCTGATCAATATCTGGAATGGGCCGACGGAGAGTACCAACAGGTCGAATCCGGTCGTGTGGACAAGGCTATGGAGGAAAAAGCTTATATCGATATGCCCAATCAGCAGTTCTTTACCTTTCTGGATCCGCGGGATATCTTTTTCGGAATCCGGTTGAACCTCAATCTCGATTTTTAAGCCGTACGATTGCTAGAACAACATGAAAAAAAAGGAAGAATCAATGAGTAATCTGGTTCGTTTTCGATATCTTTTTATCACATTGACCCTGTTATTTGTCTCGGGCGCGGCCTTTGCCCAGTTCGATACCAAATGGATGGCTGTAGGCTCTCTGCACAACTGGTATTCCAGTGTCGGTTGCGAGATTGAGCATGGTCTTTATCCCTCGCAGCAGTATGGCATGCGCTGGCCGGCGATTTACGAGTATCAGGACATGCAGGCTGCCAAGGGATTCTGGATTGGTGCCAAAAATTTTACCGATCCTGATGGAACAGTGTGGGACCATCGCGTCGTTCATGTGGGTCCCCGCGTCAATGGTGCTCTTGAGTTTTTTCCGGTCGAGTTTAAAATGGTGAGCAAATTCGCACCACCGGAAGTTTATGTCGACGGTATTTATACCGAAGGCGAGGCGATTACGGATAACGATCAAGTGGACCCCACGATCAAAGCTGACCGTATGATCATCAATGTCACCAACACGCTTTTGGGGATCACCATGAAGCGCACCATTATGCAGTTCAGTCAGGAATATCACGATAATTATCATATTATCGAATATGAATTCACCAATACAGGTAACACGGATGATGATGAAGAGATTGAATTGCCGAATCAGACGGTTGAGGATGTTTATTTTTTCTATCAATATCGCTGGGCTGTGTGCCGTGAAACCCGTTATATCTTCGGTAACGGCACCGGATGGGGTATGAACACGATGATCGATAGCCGCGGAGACGGGGTCAAGCCCGATCCTCCGGGCGAACAGTTCCGTGCCCAGTTTGCATGGCACGGCAATTTTCCGCCTTTTACCCGTTGGGATAACATCGGCGGTCCCATTCTTGATCCGACGGACAGTGCCGGCTATGTTGATCGGGCCGATACCACCGGTCGTTTGGGAGCTGCACAGTTTGTCGGAGTCGCCACCCTGCATGCGGATACGTCCCCCGCCGACAAAAGCGATGACTCCGGCCAACCCTCTACAACAGGCTATGAGAGCTCTGATGATCCTCTAACCTCAAACAATGATGCCTTTAATGCCGGCAAAATGGCCCGGGAATATGAATGGATGACGGCTGGCCACAAGACACCGCGGCATGCTGATATGATCGAGACGGATGGTGATTTTACCGAGCAGACCGGTGACCCGGCCAAGGGGACGCCGGGAGGCTATTCCGCTCTTAACGGTTATGGTCCTTATACGCTGGGGCCCGGTGAGAGCGTCCGGCTGGTTTTGGTCGAAGCGGCCGCCGGTCTCAGCCGCGAAAAATGCATAGAAATCGGTGCTCAGTTTAAAAGAGGTGAAATTTCCGCGCAGGAGAAAAATGCCTGGGTGATGACCGGTAAGGATTCCCTGTTTAAAACCTTTAGAATGGCGCAGGCCAATTTTGAGACCGAATACAATATCCCGCATCCTCCCAAACCACCGAATATGTTTACCGTCAACGGGCGTGGAGATGGCATAGAGATGGCGTGGCAAGTCTTTGACGACAATACGCCGGCGATCAATGCGTTTGAAATCTATCGCTCCAGAGGAGAATATGACAGCACCGCCACCCTGGTCTATACCGCTGATCCGGATGAGCGCGATTTCATCGACCGCGATTTGAATCGCGGCGTCAGTTATTACTATTACATTCTTTCGGTGGGAGACGCCGCCGATAATACCGGCACCGCTATGACGCCGGTTGTGCCGTTGCGCAGCAGCCGCTATTATACCCAGGCCTATGATCCGACCACCCTGAAACGCGAACCGGGTGAAAATGTAAGCGATTTTCGCGTCGTACCGAATCCGTTCAGTTTGGGTGCGGATCCGAACCGCCTGCGTTTCCCGGGTGAGCCGGACAAGATCGGCTTTTTTAATATTCCCGGCAATTGTACGATCAACATCTACACCGAAAATGGTGAGTTGATCTACACCATTGAGCATACCGATGGTACCGGTGATGCGTATTGGCGCTGCGTTACCTCATCAAATCAGATTGTGGTCAGCGGTGTTTATGTTGCCGTGGTAAAGGACAATATTACCGGCGATACAGACGTTGAAAAATTTGTAATCATCAGATAATTATAATCATGGGTGTTGAGATGAAAAATCTGTTTTTCATAGCCTTTCTGTCTATCTTGTTGCTTTTGAATATAGATCCCGGCCTTTGCAGCGAAAATCAAAAACTGGCGCAGACCGGCATGAAGTTTCTCAGTATATCCACAGATGCCCGTGCATCGGCCATGGCGGATGCGGTCACGGCTCTGGAGGGCGGATCGGCCAACATGTTCTATAATCCTTCTGCCATGGCGCGTGTGGACAAGCTCTTTAATGTCTCCTTTGGGCAGATCACCTGGATCGCGGAGATGAAACAAATGTACGGCAGCGTGGCCTTCAATCCTGCTTTGGGAAAATACGGCGTCTTTGGCCTCAGTATGATGTCGATGGATTATGGTGATTTTAACGGAACCATTCGCGCCGATAATGACCAGGGTTTTATCGAAACCGGCAATTTCAGCCCGGATGCCATGGTCTTGGGGATCGGATATGCGATTGCCCTGACTGACAAATTCTCCGTCGGCGGAAATATTAAATACGTCTCGCAGTCTCTCGGCAGCGTAGTCGTCAGTTATGATCAGGATGGTGGATTTATAAAAGAAGATAACGAAACCAATGTCGCGGCTTTTGATTTTGGCGTTCTTTATCATACCGGTTTCAAGAGTTTGAACTTTGGTATGAATGTGAGAAATTTTTCCCGCGAGATTAAATTTCTGGAAGAGAGTTTTCAGCTACCGCTGACATTCAAAGTCGGACTATCGATGAATCTCTTGGACCTATACAATATCGCCCCGGAAAAGCATACCTTGTTTCTGGCTACGGATGCCAGTCATCCTCGCGATTATTCCGAAAAAGTGAATGTGGGAATGGAGTATATTTTCAGCAATATGCTGGCTCTTCGGGCCGGATATTCTACACCGAATGATGAGTACGGTTTTAGCGCCGGCGTCGGTGTGAGTAAATCTTTTAGCGGTTTTGATTTAACCTTTGATTATGCTTACACACCCTATGATGCTTTTGAAGATGTACAGCGAATTTCAGTGCACTTTAGTTTTTAAATGTAATCCTCAAGTAAAAATGTGGTATGATAATGAAACGAACAATTGTAATTTGTGCAGTGATCTGTTCCCTCGTGTGGAGCGTATCCGGGCAGGACAAGTGGGCACAAACCGGATTTCAGTTTCTCAGCGTTAACACCAATGCCCGCGCCACTGCGATGGGGAATGCGTTTACCACCGCTGAATATACCTCTGAGGCCCTTTTTTACAATCCTGCAGGACTGGCCAGCGTCCCGGGAATGGTCGACATCTCTCTGAGCCAAATGGAATGGATTGCCGACATTAATCATATGGCCGGAACCCTGGCATACAAACCCTTCGGCGGACGCTTTGGCGTTATCGGTTTTTCTTTTCAAAGCGTCGATTACGGCGAGATCTTTTTTACCCAGGTCGCTGATAATGAGCAGGGTTTTGTCGATGTGGAGGGATGGAAAGAACCGAGCTCTCTTATGCTCGGCCTGGGCTATGGCCGGGAACTGTCGGATCGCTTTTCCATCGGGGGTCAGATAAAATATGCCGGTCAAAATCTGGGCAAAAGCTATGTTCCGGTTTACAGCACAGCGGATACGGTGATTGAAGAGAGGGAATATGACCTCGGCGTCGTTGCTTTTGATTTTGGAACCCTCTACCGCACCGGTTACAAGAGCCTGAAGTTCGGAATGTCTGTCCGCAATTTTGCCGGAGAGATTAAATATGAGAAAGTGGGGTTTCAGTTGCCCCTTACCTTTAGAATCGGCGTCTCTATGGATGCAAT
>CAZSOP010000211.1:0-7457 GCA_964608385.1 uncultured Cytophagia bacterium | reverse complement strand
GGTGAGTTTAAAGAGAACATCCCGGCTTAGATCGACATTATTGGTGTTATGCGGCGTGGTACACATAAAATCTTCATAATAGGCGCGCTCCTGTGGCGAGACCGCATCGAGGTTTGGAATCAGGGGCCGAGCCCAGAGTCTGAACCAGGTAAACCCAAGGCCGGTGTACATGGCCGTCACATTCGGAAACGCCAGAATTGCTTCTTCTACTTTAGTCCAGGCATCGAGCAGGTATTGATAATAGCCATCTCCCGCCCATCTTCGGGCAAAAAAGTCCAGCTCGGCTTCCGGTTCGATGTCCGGATTGATCTGGTAATGCCCTAAAAGGGCGCTGTTGATATCAAAAGGAACCAAATTGGGCGGATGGATGCCACCTGATCTGGCCAAATGCTCAACACCGTGACGCCTCAGCATCTTGGCTCGCTTTAGACACAAGCGAGGATAGGGTATGCCCATCAACGGTTCAAAAAGCAGATGCGGCCCGGCCGTCATATAAAAGTGCGCCTCTGCCCCTTTTTGTCTCAATGCTTTGATTTTTTGCTCTTCCTTGTCATCAAACTGGGCCTGATATATGGACCCACCATTGATGTCGGAGACATCGGTATAGCGGGGGTGATGATACGGCATCGCCCATCCCTTGCTCACCAGAGAATTGGTTTCAACATCCAGCCCGTTTCCGAGCCCGTTCCAGATTTGCTCATGCTCTCCGTAGAATGATTCCATTCTGGTAATGACGCGAAAGCGGGGATTGACGCCTGCAGCCGCGGTTTTGAGAACCTGAAAAAAGTCAAGAATATTTGCAGCGGCTGCGTCTGCAATGTCTTTATCGGTTTTCCATTCACGGATCAAGTAGGGACCGCCGTTGCGGCCGACATAGAGAGACTGGGTGTATTCGAATCCGGCTCCGCTATCGTTCGTCCAAATGGTGATAAAACCCAATTGCGGCACATGGTGCATGATTTTCTGCACCATTTCTGCATAATGGTCCTGGACTTTGGGATGTGCCAGGGTCATGGTATAGCGCGGCTTGAAGCTGCGGAACGGATGATCGACGCGGGCTCCCCGCAGCATGGGATAACGGTCAAAAAAATGCTCCGGTACCGAGCGGGGTTCGAAACAAAGCATACCCGGAATCAAGCCGTATTGCGCCGCCAACCTTGCATTTTCCAGCAAATTTTGCAGGTTGGCAGAGAGATAATAAGAGGGATATAGTCCCTTGTTAAGCCCGCTATAGACAAACTGATCCAGCGCCGCACAATAGGTATAAAACATGGCATAGCTCTCCCCTTTCCGGTCCTCTTCGATACCCATCGGGTACGCCAGTCCATTAATTTCACAGTGGGTAAAGCCGTGTTTGGCAAGTGTACGAAAGTAGAGATCTTTATCCAGGTGGCGCTGAATACGGCCCTCCTGAGTGATAAAATAGTCATAGGAAGAACGGTGCCATTTATAGGCGCACTTGAATCGCTTACCCGACTTGAAGAGAGAGAGGTCTTCATTAACCAGGCGCTCTAAAAGATAGCAGGTATAGGTAAATAAGAAACAAGCTTTGGAAACCGATAAATAGCCCGATCCATCGCTCTCCAGTTTAATCTCCGCATCCGTTCCCTTCGGGGGTGGCAGAGTATCATCGCCGGCAACAGCCAGGATAAAAACGCCTTCCTTCAAACCCGAGTCGCCGGAACGGACGAGTCTGCTGCCGATACGGTTGCATATCTCTCTGGCGGCTGTTTCCGCCACTACAGGTGCCTTGGGATGGATACGGACTGTTCTGATCTTTTTTAAAGCGTGCTCAATCGACATGTATTCACTCCATTGGTTTTAATTTTGGAATCAGGTAACGTTTTCGATCATTTGCAGCAGATTCTCAACTTCGGTTTGGTTGTTATACAAATGATGCGAAACGCGAATCCCGCCTAAATCAGCTTCGGAAACCGTTCGAACGCGGAACCCGCGTTGCGTGAGTTCGGACGAAACGTTATTATAGAGCTTTCGCTTCGGTTTGAAGGTTATCAACGAAGTGCGATACGCTTCCTGTTGCGGAGAAAGCAATTCAACAGAAGGAATGTTCTCCAGACCCTTTACGGTCATCTCGGCGAGATGGCGGTTATGTGCCCAGACCCGCTGCATGCCGATTTGTTTGAGAAAATCGATCGCCACGCCGAGTCCCGCATAGAGAGCATCATTCTGGGTGGCATATTCATATCGCTGAGCCGTGGGATGCATCTCGATGTTGCCTTTTATCAAATCATTGGCCCTGGTGGAGTAGGCGCCGACAGTCACCGGGCGGCAAACATCGAGCATCTCCTTGCGCACATATAAAGCACCGGTTCGCTTGGGGCCAATCATCCATTTGTGGCCGCTGGTGGTATAAAAATCACATCCATACTCCTTCACATCAATAGGCATATTCCCCACCACCTGGGCGCCGTCAAAGGCCGTCCATATTCGTTTTAGCTTTGCCAGTTCACATATTTCTTTTGCCGGCATTCGCTGCCCGGTGGTACAGGTGATATGGCTGACAAAAATCAAACGGGTACGGGGGGTAATGAGGTTTTCGATGTGATCGACATTTCCCGGGCCGTTCTCCATGTCCGGTTCAAAGGTTTTCACCACCACACCATCTCTGTCCATTTTATTTAAAAGCGGTATGCTCAAACCGACATGCTCGTGCGTACTGGTAATAATCTCATCTCCGCGTTCAAGAGGCAGGCCATTAATGATAATGTTATTGCCCTCAGTGGTGGTATTGGTCAGGGCGATCTCTTCCGGCTCGGCGCCAAACAGGCCGGCCACTTTGGCTTTGGCGATTTCCCACTCGTGATGATCGATGCCGGGAGCGGGTTTAATTTCGCGCCGGCGCATTTTTTCTTCAACAATATCGAGCACAAGTGTCGGTGAAGCACCCAATCCACCCGTATTAAAATAGGCATAATCCTCGGGCAGCAGAAACTGCCGGCGCACAAACTTCCAGAACGCCTCTTCATGATAATCGTTTTTTACGAGTTCCTCGGCCAAAGCATCGACAGCTGTGGCACGGCTCGGTTTTAACAAGGCCAGGCTCAGCGTACCTGTGGCAGCTGTCTTGAAAAAATCTCTGCGTTTCATCAAATCATCCTCTATTTTAGTTGAATTTCTACGTTTTGTTTTGCTGTTATATCGCTCATAAAATCAACATAGGGGCTCTGTTCGATCTGAGTATTGGTAAATTCCAGCTCTTTATTGCCGGCTTTGACTCTTGCGGCACGCCGGCCATGCGGCAGCAAAACATGAAAATGAACCCTGGAACTGCTGCACTCCATATCCAGTTCAATGAAATCGTTCCGCCGCTGGTAGGTATAGCTCACGCTCTTGTTTGAGGCTTCATATCCCACTCTGACGTCTGCATCGTCCACATCCGCAGCGGCCCATCTCGGAGATACATTCAAGGTTTTAAAAACTTTGGATGCATTTTCAATGCCGGCCAGTCCCTCGATAAAGGCATAAAGCATGGCGCTCGATCCCCAGCCATCGGTAGGCGTGGCATCCGGACTGGTACTCGTTTCGACCGAAGAGGCTGTACCATCCGGAAAATACCAGAGATAGGTTTCGTTCTTTTCAGCGATCATATGATAATATTGTTTCAAGGTTTCAACGCCCTGGCGTTCAAAGCCATGGTCCAGCATGGCTTTGGCCAGTTCACCACCCACCAACGGCATAATGCCGCCGTTGCAATAAGCGCCCTGTTTTAAGATTTCGTCGCCGAAAATACCGTCCGGAAAAGGGGGATCGATAGAAAACCACTCTGCAAACGCGCCGGTAATATCTTTACGGCGACGGTACTCATTGATAATGGAAACCGCCATCTCATGGGTTGCTACGCCCCGATTGATATTCATCGGATTGCTGAGAGAGAGCTGTTCGGCTTCGTCGCAATCCGGAATATCCACCGGATTGAGTTTGACAAAATGGGTATAAAAACGGCCATTCCAGCAGACGTTGTTCATGCGCTCCTTCAATTCAATCGCCCGCTGTGACCAATAGCGGGCCCGGTCGGTCACGTTAAAGTATTCATAAAGAAAAGAGAGAATCTGGAACGATTCATAATAGCCGCTGTTGTCGCCATGCATAATGCCCCAATAGGTATCATCCGTGATCTGGAATTGCAGCCAGTCATGGCGACCGGCGGTATAGGCAAAATCCCAGGTATCAACGGTATAGGGTCGCTTGACCATTTGATGCTGCGAATCCCAGCGCCAGGGATGGGTCATAATATACTCGAGAGCTTTTTCGATGTTGGGTAAAAGTTGCTGCAGCCAGTCGTCATCTCCCGTACACTGCCAGGAAAGAAAAGCCGCCTTGATAAAACGGAATTCAACGTCCGCTTCAACGGGTACACGGACATATTTGCTCCAGTTTTCCTTTTCGCAGGGTAATTTTTCCGGAAAGGTGGTAAAATAATCGAAAACACGGCCGTTTTGCGCTTGCGTTTGAGCAAAGTGTTCGACGGTTGATTTGAGATCAGTCTCAAAATATTTGAATCCCCGCATCATATCGCTATAGTCGCGGATCCAGACCGATTTTGTATCCGGACTGCGATACCCCCGTATCCTCTTGTTGTCTATTTTCATATCCAACGTATCTTGTTGTAAAAAAGCTTTAATGCGAGGATAAAAATCATCGAATTCCGCTTTTCCGGTTTTAATAAAGGTCAAATTTTGCATAACATCCTCGTATTTACCGTTCAGGGGTTCAGCACGATCTATGTTCTATAACTGGAACATCCGGAATCGTACGGATTATGTTTATTTTATATTCTCTATTTTACAAATAATTCTACTCGGATTCAATGGTTAATTTTGGGCAAAAAGAACGCTCAAGCCGGGTCACCTATTAAATAGATTGACTTTGTTTAAAATTTTTAATATTCTTTATGAATTCATCATATTTTTTTAATAGTAAAGGAGTAAGGAGCCAGGGAACAGGAGGATAGTTGATGCATATTTTCGGACTTCATTATCTCGATTTTTCAGTCATCCTTGCCTATATCATCATTATACTCTATCTGGGCAAAAAGGCTGGAGAAAAAACCTCAGATACCGGCGATTTTTTTCTCGCCGGGCGCAAACTGGGAAAGTTTTACCAATTCTTTCTCAACTTTGGTTGTTCAACCAATGCCGATCAGGCAGTGGCCGTATCGCGGGAGATTTACCGGATGGGTATCGGCGGTATGTGGATACAGTTTCTGGTGCTGTTCTTGACCCCGTTTTACTGGTTTACCACCTTCTTTTTTCGCCGCGTGCGCTTGACCACGACCGGTGATTTTTTTACCGACCGTTTTGACAGCAAGTTTCTCGGCGGCGCATTTGCCGTTTTTACCCTGCTCATGGCATTCATCGGTGGCGGTGTCGGCTATATGGTTGCCGGTAAAACCATGATGGCGTTGACCCCAAAAACCATAGAGCAATGCACAGTGGAAGAACGGCTCAGCATCGAGCAATTCCGCGAATATCAAAAATACAAAGACATACTCGATCAGGGACGAACTCTGGACCCCGAAGACCAAAACCGCTATGAAGAGTTGCGCGAGCGCAACAAACGAGGCGAGCTTCATTCTTTCGTCTCGCACACCGACCCCTACTTATTTTATCTTATCTATGCGATCATTGTTGCGATATACACCATGTTGGGAGGATTTCGCGCTGCCGCGATTACGGATGCGATACAGGGGTTTTTAATGATCACGTTTTCATTCATTCTGATTCCGCTGGGACTATCAAAAATAGGAGGGTTTTCGGGGCTTCATGCCTCGGTGCCGGACTTTATGTTCGAGCTCTTCGGCTCGGCCACCTTGAGCGAATACGCCTGGTACACCATTGCAGCCATGGCATTTGCCAACCTGGTCTCTATCATTGCCAGCGCCACAGCCATGCAAACCGCGGGCTCGGCAACCAATGAAAACACTGCGCGCTTTGGAATGATCGGCGGTATGTTCTTTAAACGCTTTATCATGCTCTTCTGGGCCCTCGCCGGTCTGCTCGCCGCCGGTCTTTATGCCGGACAATTGCACGATCCGGATCTGATCTGGGGATTCATGACCCGCGACCTGCTCGTTCCCGGCGCCATCGGCCTGATGCTGGCCGGTATCCTGGCGGCCAACATGTCGACGCTGGACGCCGCCTCGATTTCAAACTCGGCGCTGTTCATTCGCAACCTCTATGGCCCGGTTTGGCCCAATAAAAGCGAAACCCATTATATCAATGTCGGCCGTGTCGTGATCGCCGTCACCCTGCTGGGAGGTATCGGCGCAGCGATCTATGTCGGCAATCTGCTGGATCTTTACAAATATTTTATCTCCATACCCGCTACTTTCGGCGCTGCTATCTGGCTGGGATTTATCTGGAGACGACTGGGTAAGGTTGCGGTCATCGTTCAGGTGTTTATCTGTTTGATTATTTATGCTATTATACCCAATGTCTTTCCCAATATAAATGCTATAAAATACAGCCCTTACTTCACCCAGCAGACCGCAGAACAGGCCGTAACCTACGAAACCACAGCTTTGCTGGAAGATGTCCAGATGAATCTGGCCACCAATGTCGGCGAGCCCATTCGCAAAACCCGCGTTATCGAACCGGTCGGCGTTTTCTTTGAAACCGTTGCACGGGTCGATCCGGTTGATCCCAATTCACCCAAGGTGGGGCTGGGACGATTTCATGCAGAAATCTGGGTGCTATCGCTGGTCGGTATCGATTTTTCAAATGCAGCCAAAGCGCAGCTGGTGGCGACGCGTTTTCTGTTTGACGGTGGCTTTCCCTTCCTGTTGCTCTTTGTCTTCTCGATCTTTGGCCGGGGTGTTTCCAAGAAAAAGCTTGATAGATTCTTCGCCAAAATGCATACACCGGTTCAACCGACAGATGAAGAGGAAGAAAAAGCCTTACAGGCCGCCTATGATAACCCTGAACAGTTCAAAAAGGATAAAGTCTGGCCCGAATCGAGCTGGGAGATCATGAAACCGGGGAAAATGGATATAATCGGCTTTGGCGGTAGCTGGATCATCGTCGGCGTTATCATCTTTTTGCTCTGGATTATGGTTAATATTAAATGAGATAGCTTAAATTCTGTATAAACAAAAAAGCCGCTGCTCACAAAACGAGCAGCGGCTTTTTTGTTGCCATTCCTCAAGCTGGAATAAGATAATAAGGTAAATTCAGGGGGGAACGATTGGCTACCAAGGTTGAAAAGATTACAAATAAGGTCAAAAACACATTTCGCTCTGGTTACCAGTCTCTCAGCGTGTGTGAAAACACAGTATAAAATCAAAACTGTGCATTTTAAATTAAGAATTAATCAACAACAAAATCAGGAAGAACACCAAGCAAGAAATCTAATACAATGTTTATTGTGATTTATCCTTTTTTTCTTGGCTCATCCGGTTAATGCGTACCCAAAACCGCCAAGCTCGCCAAGAACGCTGA
>CAZSOP010000210.1:2613-7457 GCA_964608385.1 uncultured Cytophagia bacterium | reverse complement strand
TTGTAGGCGGTATTACCCTTGTTGAAAGCCTGCTTGGATTGGTTCATGCGTTTCTGGTATTCCGCATCCTCAAGCAATTTAGCTTTAATCTCCTTAATTTCCTGGTTGAGCTGTTCATATTGTTCTTTGAGCTGTTCATAGTCATCTGCAGCAATTCCAGCCTCACCCATCTGGGCACGGATTTCGTTTGCTTTTTGAAGCTTTTCATCATATTTTGCCTGCAGATCTTCCTGGGCCTGGAGAGAAAAACTCGCAAAGGCAATAAATATTACTGCCAACAGCAAAGAGGTTCCTTTTCTCCGCATAATATTATCTCCTGATTAATTTATATGCCAGTCAATATGGGTGCCGAAGGCGGGATTTGAACCCGCACGCCCGGTTAGGCACTACCCCCTCAAGATAGCGTGTCTACCAAATTCCACCACTTCGGCAATTGTACTGTCCTACTGTTCTGTTTCGTTTTCCTGAACCGGCAGTTGTTCCTGAACCGGTAATTCCTGCTCAGCTTCCGGAACCTGCGGCAAGATTCTCGAGCTCGACGACATGCGACGATCGCGCTCCTGTTCCACCAGACTGGCATCATCCAGCCCGCCGCGCGTCATCAATCCCAGAATCAGGGCGATAACCATAAAAACGGTTGCCAATATCGCCGTAATCCTGGTGAGAAAATCTCCAGAGCCGCGCCCGCCAAAAACAGTACCCATCGGATCCGAGCCCCCAAAGGTACCGGCAAGACCACCGCCCTTACTGGATTGAATCAGAATAACAAATGTTAATAATATAGAAACTAATATGAAAATTGCAATTAAAAAAGTATACATTTTCACTCCAATTACGGTTTTGCATGGTTGATAA
Organism: uncultured Cytophagia bacterium; assembly: GCA_964608385.1. Taxonomy (GTDB): domain Bacteria; phylum Zhuqueibacterota; class Zhuqueibacteria; order Residuimicrobiales; family Oceaniaggregativiventaceae; genus Oceaniaggregativivens_A. The sequence goes on along the minus strand of CAZSOP010000210.1, from coordinate 6,602 downwards.
TAGCGATAAATGAATCGGCATCAAGACTTGCACCACCGATCAAACCACCATCGACATCGGGCTGAGACAACAACTCGGCGGCATTATCGGGTTTCATGCTGCCGCCATACTGGATGCGAATGGTCTCGGCGGTCTCTTCATCAAAAATATCGGTCAGCAATTTTCGAATAAATGCATGCACCTCCTGGGCCTGTTCCGGGGTGGCAACTTTACCGGTGCCGATGGCCCAGACAGGCTCATAGGCGAGGACCGTTTTTTGCGCCTGAATCTTGTCAATATCCTCAAACGCTGCCTTAACCTGGGCCTCGATAACGGATTGCGTTTTATCGGCTTCGCGCTCTTCCAAAAGCTCTCCGACACAAACGATCGGTATAAGACCTTCATGCAGCGCGCTCTTGATTTTTTTGTTTACCGTTTCATCCGTCTCTCCGAAATACTGGCGCCGTTCGGAATGACCGATGATGACATAATGACAACCCACGGATTTTAACATATCAGCGGAAATCTCTCCGGTAAAGGCACCCTTTTGCTCCCAGTGCAAATTTTGCCCGCCAAGATCGATATAGCTATCGTGAATAACACGATAGACCGCGGCAAGATCGGTAAAGGGAGGACAAAGAACCACATCCACCTCTGTGCTCGTATTGATTTTTTGCTTGATTTGCTGTGTCAGCTCTAAAGCTTGCGGTGCCGTTTTGTTCATCTTCCAGTTTCCGGCGATAATTTTTTTTCTCATCACATCAATATCCGTTTTATTCGTTTACTTTTATTTGAGCCCGCGGAGATAAATCTCCCCGGGGCTAATCCGAGTGTTGCTATCTAATCAAAGAAACGCAATTTTGCTGATAATGTTCCTTACATGGAGGCCATTTTGACCAGCAGGTCAACGACACGACACGAATAACCCCACTCGTTATCATACCAGGAGACCACCTTGACCAAATTGCCTGAATCACCCTCGCCGATAACCATGGTCGAAAGCGCATCGAAAATCGAAGAGGCCTCGTTTCCGACAATATCAACCGAAACAATCGGGTCTTCGGTATAGGCCAAAATGCCCTTCATCGCGCCTTCAGCCGCTTTTTTCATCGCGCTGTTGATCTCATCAACGGTTATTGATTTGTTTAGTTCAGCGGTAAGATCGACGACTGAACCATCAGGCGTGGGAACGCGCATGGCAAAACCATCGAGCTTGCCGTTCAGCTCCGGAATCACCTTGCCCACAGCCTTGGCAGCACCTGTGGTGGTCGGAATGATCGACACTGAAGCGGCACGGGCACGGCGAAGATCCTTATGAGGCAGATCGAGAACCATTTGATCATTGGTAAAAGCATGTATCGTCGTCATAAGACCGCGTTTGATGCCGAACTCATCGTTCAATACCTTAACCACCGGGGCCAGACAGTTGGTGGTGCAGGAGGCATTGGAAACGATCTTGTGTTCGGGTTTGAGGTCATCGTCGTTGACGCCCAGCACGATGGTGGCGTCGATTTCGTCTTTTGCCGGTACGGTCAGAATCACTTTTTTGGCGCCGGCATCGAGGTGCTGTGCAACCTGGGCGCGCTTGCGAAAGACACCCGTCGATTCCACCACAACGTCAACATCCAGCTCTTTCCAGGGCAGTGCTGAAGGATCTTTTTCTGCAGAGACCTTGAACGAATCGCCGTCAACGATAATGGTGTCGCCCTCGACTTTGACCTCTTTTTCATAAACACCGTGAACCGAGTCGTATTTCAGCAGGTGTCCGAGCGTCTTGGCGTCAGTCAGGTCGTTTACCTGTACCACATCAACATCATCGCGTTCCTTGAGTATGCGAAAAACCAGCCGGCCGATACGACCGAATCCATTAATTGCTACCTTCATTATAACCTCCTGATCTATTATTATTATTATTATTATTATTATTTATTTTACTGTTTATGCCTTACCGGAAGCACCCAGCAACTGCAATTTGTGAATAACCATACCCTTAATCGCTTCCCGCGCCGGTCCCAGATATTTGCGCGGATCAAAATTTTCCGGATTTTGAGCGTATTCGCGGCGAATGGTCGCCGTCATCGCCAGGCGCAGGTCGGTGTCGATATTGACCTTGCAAACGTTCATCTTTCTGGCGCGCTCGATCATGTGTTCCGGTACTCCCTTGGCACCCGGCAATTCACCGCCGTATTTGTTGCATTCATCGACGAATTCCTGCAAAACGCTGGATGCGCCGTGCAGCACCAGGGGATACCCCTCCAGTTTTGCCTCAATCTTTTCCAGACGCTCAAAATCGAGTTGCGGCTCGGTTTTAAACTTGTAGGCGCCGTGACTGGTGCCGATCGCCACCGCCAGCGAGTCACAACCGCTGCGCTCGACAAATTCTTTCGCCTCATCCGGATCGGTGTAAATCGCGTCCTTTTCCGACACATCGACGTGTTCCTCGATACCGGCCAGTCTCCCCAGCTCGGCCTCTACCGGCACGCCGCGCGGATGGGCGTAATCCACCACTTTTTTGACCAGAGCGATATTTTCCTCAAACGGTAAATGCGACCCATCGATCATCACCGAGGTAAAGCCGCCGTCGATGACATCACGACACAACTCATAGCTGTCGCCGTGATCGAGATGAACCGCAATGGGCAGGTCGCTGATCTGCAGCGCCGCCTCGATAAGCTTCATCAGGTATTCATGCCGGGCATATTTGCGCGCCCCTTTGGAAATCTGCAAAATCAGCGGCGCCTTTTCTTCCTCCGCCGCTTCAACGATTCCCTGAATGATCTCCATATTATTGACATTAAACGCACCGACCGAATAACCGCCTTTTAATGCATCCTCAAAAAGTCCCCTTGTATCTACTTTTGGCATCTACATCCTCATTTCTTAATATTATTCACATTCTACATAATCTATTATTATAATCAAAATGTTGAAAAATGTCAAGAAATATCTGTGGTATCTGAAACGCGTAAAATGGAAAGCCCGATAACAGAGCCGGCACCGGCATAGCGCAATTCCCGGCCGCACGCATTCATCGTCTGCCCGGTCGTATAAACATCATCAACCAAACCGATGCGCTTATCTGTAATCTCTTCAGCATCGACCACCCTGAACACCCCCGCAACATTCTGCTGCCGCTGCTCCCGATTCATCTTGGCCTGTGGTGAGGTATATTTAGTCCGGATCAGCGCTCGCTTCAGAACCGGAATATTCAAAATCCTCGCAAGCTCCCGCGCCAGCAATTCAGCCTGGTTGTATCCCCGTTCGCGAAACCGGATTTTATGCAGCGGTACCGGTACCAGGGCATCCAGCCCTTCCATCACCGGACTCGACGTGGCCAGCGCCTCGGCCAGAGGCCGGGCCAGGGATTTGATTTCGCGGTACTTGAACGCATGTATCAACGACTGTGAAATAGAATCAAGATCATAGAGCGCGATGGAATATAAAAGCGGATTCTGCTTCCCCAGATAAAGAGAGGCGGGCTCGGCCGGCGTCAGACTCTGCCAGCACTGTGGACATAAATAATCCCGTGCGACCTCTATCCTGCAATGGCACGCCAGACACTGCGGCGGATAGATGAAATCGAGCAGATGCTTGACGGCTTGTTGTACGAGCTTTGCTGTAAATGACATGGATGCGGTAACCACAGATTATACAGATTACACAGATAGAAACCACAGATTGCACAGATTTCACAGATAAAAACCACAGATTACGCAGATGATACAGATAGAATTTTTTCCGGTCCTGCCGATGTTATTTGTTCTCTGCAATCCGTGCGCTAAATCACCAACAGAATAACCGCTTGGAACGCCGAGAAACGCTGAGAAAAAACCTGAAAAAATCTATACCCTAAAAATCAAATCTGTCCCTTTTCCATTCTTTTCTCTGCGCCACTCTGCGTCCTCGGCGGTTTTGTTTAATCCGTACTCAGAGTATAGACCTGAATAACCGCTGAGAACGCCGAGAAACGCTGAGAAAAAACCTGAAAAAATCTATACCCTAAAAATCAA
>CAZSOP010000210.1:0-2513 GCA_964608385.1 uncultured Cytophagia bacterium | reverse complement strand
TTCTCTGCGCCACTCTGCGTCCTCGGCGGTTTTGTTTAATCCGTACTCAGAGTATGGATCAGAATAACCGCCCATCAAAAGGATGAAAACCAAAAATTTTGCCTACTTTTTCGTTAGACGCTATTTGAATTCATAGGCAAAAATCAATCTCGGCTCAACCCGTTCCTGAGGCTTGTAGATGCGGCTGCCGGGTTCGGTCTCGACGTAGGTCCAGATGTAATCCATGAACATAATCAAATAAGGCGTTACTTTATATCCAACGCCAACCCGGGCAATGCTCTGGTTATCTAGGGTAAAGACATCATCAATGGTTTCGATCCGCATTTTGTCATAAGTAGCGTGCAGCGCCAGTGTGGGAATCAGGTCAAGGGCTTCTGCAGCAAGGTGCATATTGCCCTGATCATCGGCGTGATCGAGTTTGGTCAGCATACCCAGCAGGCGCACTTTGTTTCCCAACAAGCTGCCGTAGAGCTCGCCAAAGACGCCTTTGGTATCGTCGAGATTGATCAGCATGTCGGTTTTATAGAGTTCAACCCCGGCATCGACCATATAGCGCTGAATCTCGTAAAAGGGATCAAAGAAAGCCGGACGAAACTCTTCGCCGAGCCAGCGACGTTCCACCCGTGCCGAGAGATCGATGATACCGAGAAAGTTGACCCAGTCGAAACTGATACCGGCGGCCTGACCGGCGCCAAAGGTTCTGGATTGACCTTCCAGAGCGGTGAATCCCTGAATCTGAGCCCAGTCAAAATAGATTTTGCTGTACATGTTCAACGGTTCAAGATCGAGAATCGGCATTTCGACATCAAAACCATAGGCGGAAACGCCGTCATCGGTTCCGTTCCAGGCATCGGGATCAAAATCGCGCGCAAAGGTTGCGCCGACAGCGAAATTTTTAATCAAAGGAATGTTGACAATGCCGCGCAGCGGCCGGTAATAGCCCCGTAAACCGATCAGCTCAGCGCGACCGAGATTGCTGGCAACCGATTCAAAGCCGAATTTTCCCATATCAACATCAAACGCCAGACCGATCTTGCGTTCATCATAATTGGCTTCATTGGTATAATAGTTCATAATAAACCCGTGGCCGAGCCTGGCCGCATCCAGGGTTCCGACACGGGCATAGAGCGGATCCCATTTACGCCCCCAGCGGATATAGCGCAGGATGCGAAAATAATCATAGCCGGAATCCCAGTCTTTGGAGCGGATTTGACCGCTTTTGGTGTCAAAAAGCAAGTTAACGTTTAATCCGATTCCCAGCTTTCCGATCGCCAGTTCGGGTCTGAACTGGATGGCAAAATAACTCTCGTCATTGATTTTGCTATAGCCCACGCCACCCATGATCAATCCGCCGCGTTCGCCACGGGGATAGTATTCCATTCCCGCATACTGAGCAGACAAGGTAGTGGATAGCAGCGCAAGGAAAACAAAGGCGAAAAAGAGACGTTTAAACATTTTACCTCCCTGTTTTTTTTGAGGTTACCACAAATCTTCCATACCCGGAGGTGTATCCCAATGTGTTGCCCATTGAAAATGCCCGTGTCCGCCCGGCAAACTTGCCTTGTCTATCGACAACAGGCGTTTGTGCTCCAATTCTTCTCCTGCCAAATAGTCAAACATCTTTTTGGCATTGTCGCTTTTGGCTTTAATGGCTGCCTGATGATAAAAATCATATGCTTTTTGTTCGGCCTCCATGGCCAGATCAAGAGCTTTTTCCGCGGTGATATCCCCGGAAACGGTAGCGCCTTTGATCTCGGCATAGTTCATATCGATCTCCGGAGAGTCGCCGGTTAATTCTTTATAAAAATCGGATAGCTGATCAAAGTGATCCTTTTCGACATCAGCCAGATAGGCTAAACGGTTTTTAACCGACGTCTCCGCGACTTTTTCGGAAACCCGCAGATAAAATTCCCGCGCCCCTTTTTCGCGGCTGATGGCTATTCTTAAAGCGGTCAGCGGATCCATTTCCTGCAAATTAACCTTTTTAGTATCTGATGGCATATCAACCTCCCGTTGATCTTCATCCCCTGCAGGGATAAAGCTATTCTGTCTTTCTCTTGCTGATTTCCAAATAACGCAACAAATCGCGTATTTCAGCGGCCCGTTCGTATTCCTCGCTTTTGACCGCCTGGGTCAGCTCTTTTTCCAGCTTTTCCCGTTCCGAAAGCGGCCGTTTATCGCGAATTTCGCGCTTCCATTTACCGAGAAAATCAAGCTCAAACTTTTGGTTGCCGGCGCGATCCTGATGCGTGGCGTAAAACTCCTGAATCTGCTCCAGACCATTTTCAATAACGGAAATGGCCTCATCATAATTTTCATTGTCCAGGCTGATCGAAGCCAGCGCTCTGGTATGCATCATAATCACATAGGGGCGATATTGTTCGAAGCTCCAGTGTATCTGATCATCACTGCAGTATTTCGACACAAAGTCGAATATGCGCAAATTCTTGCGCGTGTCCCGTGCCACCAGATCGGAAGAGCACACGTCTGAACTCCAGTCACGTGAAACGATC